>NZ_JAQOSO010000078.1 GCF_030068505.1 Roseofilum capinflatum BLCC-M114 | reverse complement strand
CCTACGTTTTAGGGGTTTCCTTTTACTTTTGGCGGGAACGAATCGCACACTGTTGATTTAAATATACTCATGCAACAAATCTCTCCATAGTTGTGATTAAACCATAACTGACTTCAAATTTCTGAACAGGTAAGGAGGAGATCCCAAACTCCCCCTTACCTAGAGGGTTAACTAAACTACGGCGGTTTCGTGCTGCGCGTGCAGGCGGTCTTTCTTCAACGCTTCCGAGAGACGGTTCAGCGCGTTGACGTAAGCGTGAGCAGAGGCGACTACAATATCCGTATTCGCTGCATGGCCGGAGTATACCCGGTCTTCATGTTGGACGCGGATGGTGACTTCACCGATCGCATCTATCCCCGCAGTTACCGACTGCACGGAGAACTCAATCAGCTTATTCGGCACATTAATCACCCGATTAATCGCCTTATAAATTGCATCCACCGGCCCAGTGCCGATCGCCGCATCCGTCAGCTCTTCCCCTTCCGGAGTCCGTAACGTTACCGTTGCCGTTGGTCGCGAATTGTCTCCACAGGACACCTGTACCAATTCCAACCGGAAGAAGTCTGGGGCTTGTTGAATCTCATCATTGGCGATCGCCTCAATATCCCAGTCGCTGATCTCCTTCTTCTTATCCGCCAACTCCTTAAAGCGCACAAACGCCTTATTTAAATCCGTCTCCGACAACTCAAAACCCAACTCTTGCAGCCGGTTACTGAAGGCATGGCGGCCCGAATGTTTACCCAAAACAATCTGATTTTCGCTCAAACCGATGGACTCAGCATCCATAATTTCATAGGTGAGCTTATTCTTCAGCACCCCATCCTGGTGAATTCCCGACTCATGGGCAAAGGCATTCGCCCCCACAATCGCCTTATTCGGCTGCACCAACATTCCCGTCAAATTCGACACCAACCGCGAACTCTTATAAATTTGCTTCGTATCGATCTGTGTCAGGGGTTCCGTAGACTCCGGAGCGCGGCCAAAGAAGGGATTATAATACTGACGGCGCACATGCAGAGCCATCACCAACTCCTCCAGAGCCGCATTTCCGGCCCGCTCGCCAATGCCATTAATCGTACATTCGAGTTGCCGAGCGCCATTTTCCACTGCCGACAAGAAATTAGCCACTGCCAAACCCAAATCATTATGGCCGTGAACCGAAATAATCGCCTGGTCAATATTGGGCACATTCTCCTTAATGCCGCGAATGAGCGCCCCAAACTCGGCTGGAGTCGTGTATCCCACCGTATCGGGAATATTAACCGTGGTTGCGCCAGCGGCGATCGCCACCTCCAAAATCTGATACAAAAACTCCGGATCAGAGCGTCCCGCATCCTCCGGCGAAAACTCCACATCATCCACAAATGACTTGGCATAAGCCACCATTTCCGGTGCAATTTTCAGCACCTCTTCCCGACTCTTCTTCAGCTTATATTGCAAATGAATATCCGAAGTCGCAATAAACGTATGAATTCGCGGTTTAGCCGCCGGTTTCACCGCATCAGCCGCCGCCTTAATATCCTGGCGCGTTGCTCTCGCCAACCCACAAATCGTTGGCCCCATTTCGGTTCCCACCGTTGCGGCAATCTTCTGCACCGCATCAAAATCCCCCGGACTTGCAAACGGAAAACCGGCCTCAATCACATCTACTCCCAGACGAGCCAGTTGTTTAGCAATCACCAGTTTTTCATCACCATTCAGAGTTGCCCCTGGACATTGTTCGCCGTCGCGGAGAGTGGTATCAAAGATAATGATACGGTCGTGTTGAGGTTGCATAGTCATACAAGCTATTCGACAAAAACAGGTTCATCTCATTTTAGCCCACATTTTAATATATTAGTAATATAGCAAGTCCATTTGAGTTGTGAAATAGAAAAAGCCCTCTCCCTAAATCCCTCTCCCACGGGAGAGTGACTTTTCCCCTTCTCCTGTGGGAGAAGGGGGTAGGGGGATGAGGGGCAATGATTTATAACTCATTTAGAATTGCTATATATGAGGAAATACAAATTATGCCCTATAGTAAATTTACCCTCAGTCGCGCTGTAGAAGATTTTGAACTAACCTTGATTGAAGGCGATCGCTTTTTCCCTAAAATTCAACCCGTCCAACCGACCCCCCTACTCCAAGATATCCTAAAAGAAACCATCCCTTGGGCGATCGCCGTTAGTAGTGAAAAAGCCCGTTCCGAAGGAATTATTAACCCCGTTTTGTTGGAAGTAAAACGTCAACTGAAAGGACAAATCAGTGTTTTTTCGGGTGAAGAGTTTACCGTACAACCGGAAGTAGATTTAACCGGATATGTAGATTTTTTGATTAGTCGTTCCCCTGAACAATTGTTCATTAAAGCTCCTGCTGTTGTGTTAGTCGAAGCCAAAAAAGAAGACCTCAAACCTGCTTTAGGTCAGTGTTTAGCTGAGATGGTCGCTGCTCAACGGTTTAACCAACAAAAACAACAAGCGATCGCCACAATTTATGGGACTGTCACCAGTGGAACGGTGTGGCGGTTTTTAAAGCTCGAAGGACAATCTGTTACCATTGATTTAACCGATTATCCATTACCCCCCGTTGAGCAAATTTTAGGATTTCTAATGTGGATGGTGCAGCAAGGGTAAAGTTTCACTGTAAGCATTCACCGTCAGCTATCAGTCATCAGCTAGGGACGTAGCATACTACGTCCCTACAGGTTTTATAGCGCTGCCCGCTAGGGAATAGGGAATAGGGAATAGGGTCAGAGAATGGGATCAGCCCTGGCTATAACGAAAGATATCGAACAAGCTATTCATGCCGTTTTCCAGGATTTGTAAATACTATAGCGCTTCGCGCTATAGATAGGGATTAGAGCGGTTAACTCAATTGGCCCAACAACACATGCTATAGATCGGTTTTCTCAATTAACGGTCGGATATCATTGAGATCGATATAACGGTCTGTTGCATTTCTCAGTTCCCTAGCAATCATTCCCTCCGTGGAAACGACGGTAATATGGGTACTTTTAGAGCGCAACAACTCGATCGCCCGTTCAAAGTCCCCATCCCCACTAAATAAGATCACCCGGTCATATTGCTCTACCGTATTAAACATATCAATAACAATTTCTATATCTAAATTCGCTTTCTGGGAATAGCGCCCCGAATGGTCATCATAATATTCCTTCAGAATTTTTGTGCGTACCGTATAACCCAAACTAATCAGAGCATCTCGAAATCCTCTTTGATCTTGGGGATCTTTAATTCCCGTATACCAAAAGGCATTGGCTAGATCCATTTCTTCCTTGCCAGCAAAGTATTCTAAAACCCGTTTAGGATCGAAAAACCAGCCATTTTTTTGTTGGGCATAGAACATATTGTTTCCATCGACAAAGATTGATACACGATTTTTATTTTTATATCCCATAAAATGTTAGTCCTAAAAGATTTGAGATGCATAACAGATGATTAACGGTCGGCAGAGGTGCTAACCGTTCAAAGAAAAAACCCACCCCATCCAGTCTGGCCATTGAAACCTCTTCTGGGGGGCACTATTGAGCATTAGAGTAAACAGTTCAGGAGTACATTAAATCCTGAAAATCGAGTCAATAGAATTGAGGGTAAAAATTGAGTTGTAAGGGTTTTAATAGAAAAAACAAAGCGATAAACTCGCCTAAAATTCATACAAGAATAATGAGACTCAATCGATTCGAGAAGTATCTCTAATCTGATTTCGGTCTCTAAATTCTGGTTCTATTATGACAGAAAGTCTTAGCTTTTGCTCAAGAGTTTTGTCAGGAGTTGGGAAATTCTGTAGCGATGGGGTGTTCGCCATAGGAACACCAATCACTCCAACTACCAGCATAGAGTTTTTCGTGGGGTCTTCCCGCTAGAGCCAGGGAAAATAAGTTAACACAAGCGGTAACTCCGGAACCGCAGTATACCCAGAATTCTGAATCAGCCGGATAGGTCTGCCAGAGGGTTTGGTGGTAGCTAGTCGGTTGCGTTGCTCCTGACTCGGTGGTGATCTCTTGCCACGGGTGATTAACCGCTCCAGGAATATGACCCGCTACGGGATCGATGGGTTCGGTTTTGCCGATGTATCGGTCATAGCCTCTGGAGTCTACTAGAATAACATCGGGTCTTTCTCCTAATTGCTTAATCGCTTCACAATCGACCACCCAATCCGATTGCATCTCAGGGGTAAAGACTCCTGGCTGTTTGGCCACCCCCGGCTCTTGACTGGTGGGATATTCAGCCTCTTGCCAGCCTTTCCAACCCCCATCTAAAATCGCCACTTGCTCATGACCCAGATAGCGCAGCAACCACCAACAGCGAGAGGCAAAGGCCATCCGGGAGTTATCATAGGCAACGACTAAAGTCTCTCTTGACTTAATGCCCAATTGAGCGAGTTTAGCTGCCAATTTTTCTGTATCGGGTAAGGGGTGACGACCTCCATGGGTTTGTACGGGGCTGGATAAGTCTTCATTGAGGTGGAGGTAAAAGGCTCCAGGAATATGACCCGCTTCATATTCTTCTCGCCCTTGCTCCGGGTTAGCCAGGGAGAAACGGCAATCGATAACGACGACTTGAGGATTTTCTAGGTGTTCGGATAACCACTGTGGAGAAACGAGCAGGGATGGAAATGTCATAATCAATTAATAATTAACAATTAACAATTAACAATTGGGTCTGGGTTGGGGGCAAATTGGTTCGTTACGAGGCCGATGTTTAATTTACCGCGATCGGGGAGTCTCCAGCAAGGGGACGCGGGAGGATGCGGGGATGGGGAGGATGGGGGGGGATTGCCTTTTGCCTTTTGCCTTTTGCCTTTTGCCTTTTGCCTTTTGCCTATTCCCTATTCCCTATTCCCTATTCCCTTATGACTCAAACCTCTTCTTTTACTCCTCAACCTACGGGTGATGGATCTTGGACATTTTTTTCCCCGGAATTTGGGGAATTGTTTCACTCCCATCATGGAGCGAAGCAGGAAGCGAAAAAGAAGTTTGTGGAACCGACTCGACTGGCACAGCAAGCGGTGAAGGGTGAGGTGTGTTTGCTCGATATCTGCTATGGACTGGGCTACAATAGCGCCAGCGCTCTAGAAACTGTGTGGTCGGCTAATCCCCGGTGTGAGGTGAGTTGGGTGGGATTGGAATTGGATCGACGGGTAGCAGAAATGGCGATCGCCCACAATTTCCACCACAATTGGCCCCATCCCATTAACCACATTTTGCCCCAACTGGCCAGCACGGGAAGAGCCACCACGCCCCAATTTACGGGCATACTCCACATCGGTGACGCTCGCCAAACCCTAGGTTCTGTCCTTGCCGAAGGCTTCCAAGCGGATGCCATTTTCCTCGATCCCTTTTCACCCCCCACCTGTCCCCAACTCTGGAGTGTGGAGTTTTTAGCATTAGTTGCCCAAGTCCTAAAACCGGAGGGTTATCTGGCGACTTATTCCTGTGCGGCTGCGGTTCGCGCTGCTTTGAGGTTAGCTGGATTGGCGATCGGAACGACTACGCCAGTGGGCAGAAAATCCCCAGGAACCCTGGCCCGATTTGGCTCAGACGATCTGATCCCTTTATCGGAGAAAGAGGAGGAACACCTGCAAACTCGCGCCGCTATTCCCTATCGAGACCCTAGATTAACCGATACGCCAGATGTGATTCACCAGCGCCGACAACAGGAGCAACAAACCAGCACCCTAGAGCCAAGTTCCCACTGGAAAAAGCGTTGGGCTTAATGCTGGTCATTGTTAATTGTTAATTGTTCATTGTTCATTGTTCATTGTTCATTAAACCCAATTTCTCTAAAACGGGTTCGGTGGAAACCACATGACGCTCTAAGCCCAAGTCTTGGGGAGAGAGTCCCAGAGCTAAACCAACTAACTGGGGTAAATGGAGAACAGGTAAACCCAAAGGCTGCTCAACGACTCGCGCAACTTCCGGTTGCCTAGAGTCTAGATTGAGGTGACAGAGGGGACAGGGGGTAACTAAACAATCGGCTCCAGAGGCGATCGCCTCTTGTAAATGGCCTCCCGCCATCTTAAACGACTCGGTAGTGGCATAACTAGAAATCGGCCAACCACAACATTGAGTCCGTCCCCGATAATAAACCGGAGTCGCCCCCACCGCCTCAAACAGGTTTTCCATCGACTGGGGATTATGGGGATTTTCCCAAGCCGTGTCCTGTCCGCGCAACAGATAACAGCCATAAAACGCCGCACACTTTAAGCCCTTCAGGGAACGACTCACTCGCTTCTGAATCGCCTCTAGACCATAATCAGACACCAATACCCAGAGTAAATGCTTGACTGCGGTTGAGCCTTGGTATGGGCTACATCCCTGCTGTTTCAGCAACCCATTCACCTGTTGCAAATACTCTGGATTCTCCTCTTGAGCGTGCTTTAAGCGCTCATCCACATGGCCAATCACCCCCTGACAAGTGCTGCAATGGGTCAATAAGGGTAAATTAAGTTCCTCTGCCAAGGCAATATTACGCGCATTGACGGAATCCTCTAGAAGCTGTGAATCTTCCTTAAACGTGCCTGAACCACAACAAGAGGCTTTTTTAAGTTCCAACAACTCAATACCTAGAGCTTCGGCGATCGCCCCCGTAGATTGATATAACTCTCGACAAGCACCTTGGGCAACACAGCCAGGAAAATAAGCATATTTCAGGGAAGATTGGAGGGATGATGTAACCATGGAGTGTTCTCTATTCACACAACAACAGACCTCTAACACTGTATCGCTCTGGCAACCCACTCGACGAATCTTCAGGGAAAGTTAAGGTCTACAGCACGACTCATCCAGGTTTGAGCCTCATCTTTTCCTCCCTAGCCACTCTCCTTGCCTCGAACTCAATCTAGCCAGGGTCAAAACTGATAACAAAATTATCTGCAACGTAACCCTTTCCGATAAGATCAAAAAATGCTTAGAATAATAAGTTGCACAGTAAATCTGTTAAGCCCATCAATTAAGGAAGAAATTTAACCATGTCAGATTCAACGTTCGAGAAAGTTAAAAAAATTGTTGCCGAGCAGCTTGGAGTAGACGCGGAGACGATCAAACCCGAATCCAGCTTTGCTGAAGACTTAGGGGCTGACTCCCTAGATACGGTAGAGCTAGTCATGGCTCTAGAGGAAGAGTTTGATACTGAAATTCCCGATGAAGCTGCCGAAAAAATTGCTACAGTCCAAGCGGCTGTAGACTACATCGAAAAACAAGGAACTCCCGCCTAAATCTGACCTTACCGATCGCTAACGAAAGTCTTTCGTCCTTTGTCCTTTGTCCAGATGGCAAGTGACGAATGGCAAATGACGAATGACGCAAGTTTTAAGAAGAACCCATGACAAATTTGGAACCAAAACGAGTAGTTGTCACCGGACTCGGAGCAATTACTTCCATAGGAAATACTCTAAAAGACTATTGGGATGCCTTACTACAGGGCAAAAGTGGTATTGGCCGGATTACTCATTTTGACCCCTCTAACCATGTCTGTCAGATTGCTGGGGAAGTAAAGAATTTTGATCCCCACGAGTATTTGGATCGCAAAGAGGCCAAACGAATGGATCGCTTTGCCCAATTTGCTGTATCTGCCAGTCAGCAAACCCTGAAAGATGCTCACTTTGAGATTACGGATTTGAATGCCCATCAAGTCGGTGTCATTATTGGGACAGGAGTAGGTGGAATAAAAGTCCTCGAAGATCAACAAGAAACTTACTTAACCAAAGGGGCAAAAAAGTGTAGTCCCTTCATGATTCCCATGATGATTGCCAATATGGCCGCTGGGCTAACCGCGATTCATACGGGAGCAAAAGGGCCCAATTCTTGCACGGTAACGGCCTGTGCAGCCGGTTCCCATGCCATTGGCGATGCCTTTAGACTGATCCAACAAGGCTATGCCCAGGCCATGATTTGTGGCGGTTCAGAAGCAGCCGTTACCCCTTTATCCGTCGCCGGATTTTCTAGTGCTAGAGCCTTATCCACTCGTAATGATGAGCCAAGTCGGGCTTCTCGTCCATTCGATCGAGACCGAGATGGGTTTGTCATGGGAGAAGGAGCCGGAATTCTTTTACTTGAAGAATTGGAACATGCTCTTAGGCGCAATGCCAGAATTTATGCAGAAATGGTCGGTTATGGAATGACCTGTGATGCTTATCATATGACGGCTCCGGTTCCAGGAGGAGAAGGAGCAGCCAGGGCCATTTCCCTCGCCTTAAAAGATGGTGGAATTACTCCCGATCGAGTCAGTTATATCAATGCCCATGGAACCAGTACCACAGCTAATGATTCCACGGAAACCCAAGCGGTGAAAACTGCATTAGGGGAAGCGGCTCATCAAATTGCGATGAGTTCAACTAAATCTATGACGGGACACTTATTGGGCGGTTCAGGGGGAATAGAAGCGGTAGCCACAGTGAAGGCGATCGCCGAAGATCATGTCCCCCCCACCATTAATTTAGAAAACCCTGACCTAGAAAATGGGTGTGACCTGGACTATGTAGCCAACCATTCCCGGAAAATGCCCGTAGAGGTGGCCCTATCCAACTCCTTTGGTTTTGGGGGGCATAACGTAACCCTGGTGTTCCGTAAATATCGTTCCTAAACCTTGCACATAACCTAAATTGATTGCCCATCGATCCCCCTAATGGGAACATGGGTGTAGACCCTGGGCTAATCCCAAGCCCTTGAACTTGGAGACCATTCACCAAGTCCAGCCTCTGTACAACAGTATAATCAGCAAAGAACTATGGCCGTTGCAACCCAATCCGTTGAACAACTCTGTATTAACTCGATCCGCTTTCTAGCCATTGATGCCGTTGAGAAAGCCAAATCGGGTCACCCTGGCTTACCCATGGGAGCTGCTCCCATGGCGTTTGTGCTGTGGGATCAATTCATGCGGTTTAATCCCAAAAATCCGAACTGGGTGAACCGCGATCGCTTTGTCCTCTCCGCCGGTCATGGGTGTATGCTTCAGTATGCCCTGCTACACTTGACGGGCTATGACCAAGTGACCTTAGAAAGCTTACAACAATTCCGTCAATGGGGTTCAATTACTCCCGGACACCCAGAAAACTTTGAAACCGAAGGCGTAGAAGTGACCACTGGCCCCCTAGGACAAGGGATTGCCAATGGGGTCGGTCTGGCCATGGCAGAAGCTCACTTAGCCGCTAAATTCAATAAACCGGACGCTCAACTGATTGACCATTACACTTATGTCATCATGGGTGACGGATGTAACATGGAAGGAGTATCAGGGGAAGCCTGTTCCTTAGCTGGACACTTAGGACTGGGTAAACTGATTGCCTTCTATGACGATAACCACATTTCCATTGATGGTCATACCGATATCTCCTTCACCGAAGATGTAGGCAAACGATTTGAAGCCTATGGTTGGCATGTGCAGCATGTGGCCGATGGCAATACGGATTTAGAGGCGATCGCCGCCGCCATCCAAGCCGCCAAAGACGTAACCGATAAACCCTCCCTGATTAAAGTCACCACCACCATTGGCTACGGTTCCCCCAATAAAGCCAATACCCACGGTGTCCACGGAGCGGCCCTAGGCGGCGATGAAGTACAAGCCACCCGCGACCATCTGGGTTGGTCTTATCCTCCCTTCGAGATTCCCTCTGAGCCTCTCGCTCGCTTCCGTCAAGCCATCGATAAAGGAGCCAGTGCCGAAGCGGAATGGAATCAAACCTTCGCCACCTACAAAACCAAATATCCCCAAGAAGCCGCCGAATTTGAGCGCATTACCTCCGGAACCTTACCGGACGGTTGGGCTGATGCTCTGCCGAGCTACACCCCAGAAGATGGGGGCATGGCCACCCGTAAACACAGCTATACCGTCCTCAATGCCCTGGCTCCTGTCCTGCCCGAATTAATCGGCGGCTCGGCGGACTTAGCTCCCTCCAACTTAACCCTGATGAAAGTCTCTGGAGACTTCCAAAAAGGACAATACGAGAACCGGAACCTACGGTTTGGGGTACGGGAACATGGCATGGGAGCTATCTGTAATGCGATCGCCCTGCACAAAACCGGACTCATTCCCTACGGGGCAACCTTCCTGGTGTTTACCGACTACATGCGGGCTGCCATTCGCCTCTCTGCCCTCTCCCAAGCGGGAGTCATTTGGGTAATGACCCACGACTCCATTGCCCTGGGAGAAGACGGCCCCACCCACCAACCCGTAGAAACCGTAGCTTCTCTACGAGCCATTCCCAACCTGTTGGTCATGCGTCCAGCCGATGGAAATGAAGTATCGGGAGCCTATAAAGTCGCGATCGAAAACCGCGATCGCCCCACCCTATTAGCCCTCACCCGTCAGAATGTCCCCAACCTTCAGGGTAGCGGAATTGACAAAGTAAGCAAGGGTGGATATATTCTATCCGACTGTGAAGGAACTCCCGACCTAATACTCATCGGTACAGGCAGTGAAGTTTCCCTCTGCGTAAAAGCATCGGAACAACTGAGCGCTGAAGGTAAAAAAGTGCGCGTCGTTTCCCTGCCCTGCTGGAAACTCTTTGATGAGCAAGACGAAGCCTATCGCGAATCCGTATTACCCAAAGCCGTCACCAAACGCTTGGCCGTCGAAGCCGGAACGAGCTTTGGTTGGCATCGCTATCTGGGTTCAGAAGGCGATATGGTGAGCATTGACCGCTTTGGTGCTTCCTCTCCCGGTGGTACAGCCATGGAAAAATTTGGCTTTACCGTGGAGAATGTGGTCGCTCGTGCCAAGGCCCTCGGATAGTCTCTCATGGCAGGGTTGACCCTGCCGAATCCCCCATCAGGAAGAAAGATTTGACTTCTTTCTTCCTGTCTTTCCTTTGATCTGAACTGACGGTTGTGCAGGCATCAGGACAAACCAATGACTCAAGACACCTGGGGACTGCTCCTCAAAGTCCTATCCACATCTGTACTGATTTCTGTGGCGATTAAGTATGGAGGCAGTTGGCTTCCCCTAGGGGCTACCTCCATCAGTGCCCTGACGTTAATTCTCTTGCCGACCCTAGTGATGTTGGCGATTTTTAGCGGGCGAGGCTTCCCTTAATCCTGCTCTTGAGGGTTTGTTCTTAGCCATTAGGGGCAAAATTTTGTGCTAATGAAGAATAAGCCGGTATTCTAGAGTTAGAGCGAATTATCCATGCAGATTATAATTCGTACTTAACTCTCTGTGCGATCGCTCAAACCGGTGTTAGAGGCGTTGGGCCTGGCTCCGGGATCAGCTAAAATCTGCCCCAGGAGGGAATCTCTATCAAACCGTCTCGCTCAACGGCCCTCGCCCATTCTCTTCCTCTGATAGGAGTCAACTAGCAGCGCCCATGTTTATTCTCAAACGGCAGGATGTTGAACTATCCAAAGTTCAGCACCCCAGCGCAGAACAACCCATCCCCATCCTTACCTATCAGGGACAAACCTATCGCCTGCTCAAAGTATTTGAATCCCATCAAGCAGAAGAAGCGAAAGCCCTGTGGCGGGATTTAATTGACAATAAAGGGAAAGTCTCTGTATTACTCCAAGAACCGGAACGTCATAGTGTTTGGGGTAAAATTCGCCTCGATCAACTCGGTGGAGAAGGCTCAAGTTCCGATCAGGCTCTGCCGTTCCTGTTCACTCAAGGGTGTTTTTTAATGGCCCAAGCCGTGGCGATCGACATTGAAGACCTCTTGGGGCCCAAACAAGCGAAATCCTTTGAAAAAAGCCTGACTGAAGTCTTTCGACAATGGAATTTACCCCATGCTGACTCGGAGCCTACTATTGTACAACTAATCACAGTTGATCCCTTAGAAGATGGCTTCCCCACTAACGCTTGGAAAGAAGTAGATCTGAGTAACTTTTTGCGGGAAGTCCATCGCTTAGGAAAAGAATACTTTGGTAATACCAGTTTTACCGTGGGAGCTATGGAAGTTTTAGAGGATTTGCCAGATGGCGATCGCCAGCCCTTTATGAAGTGGCTGCAACAATCTGGATTAGGCAAAGTCTGGCAAAGCTAACAAAAACTCTCGCGATCTAGGGATCAATGACCTCAATTTAACTTAAGATGATGTCAATAACCCCTCAAACCTGCTAACCTTGGGGTTTACCTCCAGCGGCCAAAACCTGTCATTGTTCAGGGAATCTTTATGAGTAGTTCTGCCCAAAAATCATCAAAATCTATCCTAACCACCCAATCCATTATCTTAGCTGGAATTACTTGGGGTATCCTTTCTCTGCTCTTCTTCCTGCTCTTTAGTGCTAACCCCCCAGATTGGTATTCCCCCCTAACCTACATTTTTGGATTTGTCAGTAACCTAGCAGCAGCCTTTCTGTGCTTTAGAAACTGGCAAAGCCCTCAAATCGTCAGCGGCCGCAGTGTTTGGCTCGGTATTGGTCTAGGAATGTTCTTTTATTTCCTGGGCGATATCCTCTTTGGTGTATGGGAGCTAGGATTTAATCAAGACCCCGCCGTATCTCCGGCTGACTTTTTCTATGTGATTTCCTACATTTGTCTGTCAGTGGGTATGTTTTTGGCCGTCACCACTCGACGACTGAATCTGGAACCGAAACAATGGATGATTGTGGCCGGCATTTTCCTCACTTCAACCTTGTTAGCCGTTTGGTTGTCTTTACCGACCCCCATGAATGAAGAAGCCCCCGCCTCAGAGCCAACGGCTGAAGTGGTGGCCGAAGCGCCTGCGGCTACCCCCTCAGAAGAGGAGCCAACGGCCCCACAAGTCGTGCTAAAAATGGAAGAGCAGCTACAACCGCTAGAACCGTTTGTGACTTTGCTCTATACCATGTTGGATGTACTGCTCTTAATTGCGGCAAGCACCGTATTATTAGCCTTTTGGGGCGGAAGAACCTCCCAATCTTGGCGGATGATTGCTGCGGCTGCCTTTTGTCTCTATATCGCTGATATGTGGTTTAAGTATGCTATTGCTCGCGTACCAGACTATGAGAGTGGTGGACTTCTAGAAATTTTTTGGATCTTTAGCCCTATTCTATTTGGAATTGGTGCAGCCCTAGAATTTGACTTGTCTACTCGCTCAACTCGCCGGAGTCGTAGACGCGGATCGAGTTAGTGCGATGGACTGGTGTGGAAAATCAGTTTCCTTTCCAGCCCTTGATTCGGTATTGTGGAAAAGAGATCGTTCTTACAAGCAACGACTTGGTGTTCTCCTACTGTATTGTCTGCCCTCATGTAGTCTTATGTCTCCAAGAAAACTAACAGAATCGGAAAAAGTCGATATCATCAAAACCTATCGTGAGACAGTAGAGACCACTTCAACATTGGCAACTCGCTACAGTGTTAGTAATTCTACGATTAGTCGGTTACTCAAGGCCCGTCTACCCGCAGCCGAATATGAGAGTTTGGTACAGCAAAAACGGGCGGCTGCTGGTAAGGGAAAAATGCCCAGTGCCTCCAGTGAGACCTCATCTAAACCGACTCAATCTGCTCAACCGGAGGTGCAGAAGGTGGAACCTAGTATTTCCGGATCGGATGAGACTCCTCAACTGGAGGAAGAGCAGGGGTTATCTCCAGAGCGGCGACCTAAACTCCGCACCCGCTCCGAGACTTCTACCGAGAGCCAGGAACGGGTGTCTCACCCTTCCATACCTGGGTTGACTCTTCTGCGCTCCGATCTCGACTCCGATGAGGGGGATGAGGATGAGGATGAGTATTATGCCCAAGCGAGTACGTTACGGGAATTACTCGGAGAAGATTTGGATGAGGAAGATCTCGATGAGGATGAAGAGGACGATGAGGATGAGGATGAGTATTACGAAAGTGGTCGATTTGCTCTCCATGGTGGTATCCCTGCCCAAGTAGAGGTGCTACCCCTCTCAGAAGCGGCTTTGCCGAGAATTTGTTATTTGGTGATCGATCGCGGAGCAGAGTTGATTACTCGTCCTCTCAAAGAGTTTGGAGAGTTGGGAGACATTCCTTCTTCGGAGGTGGGTGAACGAACCTTACCGGTGTTCGATAATCATCGGGTGGCTCGCCGGTTTTCTCGGCGCAGCCAGAGGGTGATTAAGGTTCCCGATAGCCGCATGTTACCGAAGACCCGTCCTTATTTGTATGCGAAGGGGATTACCCGGTTATTGTTTGATGGCCAGGTCTATGCTTTGGATCGCAATTAATCCCACCTTGAGTCATCTAGCTCCTTGGGTTCAGTGAAGGGGGAGGGGCGATCCTGCTGGTTCCCCCAGGGCACAATCAGAAGACCGGCAAGCAGTCCTAAAGATGCGCTGAAGGCCAAGAGAATGCCAATGGGGATCTGTACGGACTCAAAAAGGAGAAATTTGAGGGATATGGGGGTGGCATTCTGAACGGAGAGAATGGCGATCGCACTAATCCAAATACTCAGAAGCAGACTCAGGCTGAGATGACGGGCTATCATAGGTGGAGTCAAGATCAACAAGGGGACGTTTTTTAAGGGATTATACAGCGCCTTGGGCGATACGGTATTGTTCTCTGCTGTTGCTATTTTAAGATGACTTCCAGAGCGCAATTCCGCCTAAAAGTCCATTAATGTTAGCAACAATACTGACATTTTTGGGGAGTTTCAAGTCTACTTTTTTGGCTTCTCCTCCCCCTAAATAGAGATGATCGTAGTTAAAGAGGTGTTCGAGTTTGGCGATCGCCTTTTTTAAGCGCTTATTCCATTTTTTTGTCCCAATTTTCTCTAGGGCGGCTCGTCCCAATTGTTGCTCGTAGGTTTGTTTTTTACGGAAAGGATGATGGCCCCCTTCTAGGTTAGGAACCAGTTTTCCATCCACAAATAAGGCCGTTCCAAAGCCGGTTCCCAGGGTGATCACCACTTCTACCCCTTCACCGGAAATGGCTCCAAAGCCTTGAATATCGGCATCATTAGCCACCCGTACCGGTTTACCGAGAGATTCTGAGAGGGTAGAAGCAAGGTCAAATTCGACCCAATCAGAATGTAGGTTAGCCGCAGTATAAACAATACCGTGGCGAACAACTCCGGGAAAGCCCACAGAGACCCGATCGAAGGCTCCTGCTTGTTCAGCTAAAGCGGCGATCGCCCCCAATACGGATGCGGGTTTAGGGGGTTTAGGAGTCTGCACCCGCAGGCGATCGCCCATAGGATGACCTTTACGATCCAAAACCATTGCCTTAATCCCACTGCCGCCAATATCAATGGCTAAAGTACGATCCGTTGATTTCGATTTTGCCATAGTTTCCCATTCCATTTAGAAACATTTCCGATAAAATAAAACTCCGATCGCACCCAATTGTCTTTGTTCCCCATGTCTGAACCCCTGCCCTCAAAACCCGTGAGCGTTTGGCACTATAAACCCTGGTGGTGTCAACCCTGGTCTATCATTTTAACCGGAGTTACGGCGATCGCCCTGAGTTGGCTTATTTTCCATCGCTGGTGGTTTTCCCTGATTGTCTCCCTACCCATACTCGCTTGGATGGGCTATTTTATCCTCATTTGGCCCAAACTCATCCAACAGAGCGGGCTATTACCCCTCGATCCCCCTGTGGATCAATCTCAAACTTAGGGAGCTTTGGTAAAAATGGAGTGAATGGTTTACGCTTAACGTTAGCACGGCACGCGATCGGGAGGACTCGGTTACGCAGAATACTCGTCTAAATGAACTCATCAACGTTTTGAGTCGGGAAGTCGCTAGGGTATTACGCAATCCTTGGCGGCGCTTATCTTTGCTGACCATTAGTTTTTTATTCGGTTTTTTCCTCGGTACAGCCCTCTCCACGATCGCCGGTCAACGGGCAGAACAGGATATCCTGGTGGCAGCGATTTTAGTGATTTTGATTGAAGTCTTAAATCGCCTTATTTATGGCTCTAAGCTCTGGAGTCAAGATCACCTCTGGCGAGATGTCATCAATGGCTTGAAAATTGGCTTAGTGTATAGTTTATTTGTTGAAGCCTTTAAGTTAGGCTCTTGAGTGATGGGGAATAGGGAATGGGGAATGGGGAATGGGGAATAGGGAATGGGGAATGGGG
>NZ_JAQOSO010000077.1 GCF_030068505.1 Roseofilum capinflatum BLCC-M114 | reverse complement strand
AAAGATTTTGCTTTTGTTGTGGTATAATTTGTGAAAATGAAAACCCCCTGCTTACAGAGCAGGTCAAAATGTCTATAAAATGCTCAATGAAGGAGGATATTTTATTATTAGCACCCCATTTTTAGTTCGTATTCATAACGACCCCATTGATTGTTCTAGATGGACAGAAACGGGTTTGAAGTATCTATTAGCAGAATGTGGTTTTGAACTCGATAAAATTAAAACAGGATCGTGGGGCAATCGTGCTTGCATTAATGCCAATTTCAGAAAATGGTCAGCACGGGGATGGGGCATATTTAGTAAACTCCATAACGAGGAAAAGTTCCCAATTACAGTTTGGGCGATCGCCTGTAAGTAAAAAAGCTATAGTTCTTTCAATGAAGTTTGTTCTGAAGTACAGAACGATCGATATCAGCCAGCCGTTCTGCAATGGCTGGCCAAGAATAGGACTGTTTAACTAAAGTTTGAGCATTCTGACTCAGTTTTTGCTTCTCTGATGCTAGTAACTGAGAAATTGCACTGGCTACAGATTCTCTATTACCCTCTACAATTAACCCAGCGTTTGCTTGCTCAATCTCTGGGGCAATTTGTACTTCTGGGGTGATAATCACAGGTAAACCCGCAGCCATGGCTTCAACTACGGCAATACCGAAGTTTTCAGAAAAGGAAGGAAGGACAAAAAGATCTGAGCCTTGCAGGACTAAATCTTTGTCTTGTCCTGTGACAAATCCGGTAAATCGGGTGCAATGGTGTAAGTCTAACTGATGGATTAACTGTTTTAATTCCTCAATATATTCAGAATCTCCAGAACCGGCAAGGAGGAGATAAATGTTAGGATGCTCAGATTTAACTCGATGGAGTGCTTCGATTAATAGATCGGGGCGTTTTTTATAATGTAGACGGGAGAGAAATAAGATAATTGTCGCGTCTAAAGGAATATCATATTTTGCCCGCAGTTTCGCTTTGGCATCGGGTTGGATTTCTGGAATGTCCACGCCTAGGGGAATGGTTACGGTTGGGGACGTAATGCCATAATTGCGAACATCTAAGGCTTCTCCTTCTGAGGTACAGTGGATGGCGGCAGCTTGATTGAGGGTACGGCGTTCGATGAGAAGGCTATAGAGTTGTTTTTTGCGACGACTTTGGGCTAGGGCCCAGGGGGAGAGTTGGCCCATAGTACGGACGGTGTAAGGGACTTTATGCCAACGGGCGATCGCCCCGGCACAGGTAGAAGCGTAGGAGAAAAGATAATGGTTATCGAGAATGTCATAATTGCGGACGTTGTGCCACAGCCATCGGGTGAGGGCAGGAGAGAAGAGAAATCCGCGATCGCGCCCTAAAGAAACGCCTTGATTGGGTGGAGAAGCTAGAGGTAAAAACCAGACCGGAACCCCACGATAGTCAACTTTTTGGTTGAGGGGAACATCAAGGAGTTGGGCGTTTTCTGCTCCATTGTCATTAGTCGTGGCAATCTCGGCCTCTACTCCAGATTGTCTGAGGTACTTAACTAAGTTGAGAGCGACTTCGGTGGGCCCCCCTCGACTAGGGGATAAGGAGGGAATGACATGGAGAACTTTCACGGATGACCTCCTAGGCGAGACGTTTCCATTAGCGCTTCTAGGGTTTGCTGAAACTGTTCAAAACCAAAGGTTTCAATGACTTGTTGTCGCAAAGCTTCTGGTTGATACATCAATGGATTAGGATATTGTCGTTGTAAAATCTGGATGAGAGTTTGGGCAATTTCTTCGACGCGATCGGGATTGACTAATGCTCCTAGTTTACCGTTACAGAGGGCATCTATGGCCCCGTCTTGGTTTCCTCCTAATGTGGGTTTACCACAGGCTAAGGCTTCTAAATAGACGATGCCAAATCCTTCTCCTTTACTGGGCATGGCAAAGAGATCGCAAAGATTGTAGTGGTCACACAATTCTTCATCGGGAATAAAACCGGCTAGGGTGACGTACTTTTGTAGATTCAGTTGTTGAATTAGGGTTTCCACGCGGGGACGGTCATCCCCTTTGCCGACAATCAGATAATGAAGGTTGGGAACCTGTGGGAGGATGGTGGGCAGGGCTTCTAGAATGCGATCGTAGCCTTTATATTGTTCTTGGCTATCTAAGCGGCAAACGGTTAATAGGATTTTCGTTTCTGGAGAAAAACCATAGCGTTGCAGTAGGTAAGGCGGTTTGGGGGCAATGGTAAAGCGATCGCTATCAAAGGTATTGGGAAGGAGTAACACTTGTTCTGGATTCAAGTCTTGCTCTTTGAGGAGACGATCGCGGGTATAGTGACTTACGGCGAGAATGCGATCGGCATGACCCAGAGCCGTTTTCAGTAGGGGACGCTCGATGTTCCAGGCTTCTACTCCGTGGGCGATCGTCCAATAGGGAATACCTCTCAACTGCTTCAGCCAGTAGGCGATCGGTGTAAAATTCAAATGACTGGTTATCACTAACTCTGGAGAATCCCATAGTCCCCCTAGCAAAATCCGAGCCGCAAACGCTGGGGTTCGCCAGGATAGAGGAATATTACCTGTAAAATGGAAGTCTGTTTGATGTCTTCGATCGAGATCGGGGGAAGATTGAGTATCGTGTTTAAGGTAGACCTGATAATGGCGATCGGGGTACAAATTTTGTAACGCTTGTAGTAAAAAGGCCGAATAAACTTGAATCCCTCCCTTAAAACCAAAAATATTGGGAAACCACAAGTGGTAAGAATGTTTTTTGTGAGACTTATACATTAATGATTCACCGCAATAATACTGAATTTTGAATTAACCCTGTTTTTTTCTCCTCATTTCTGGATAAATTGTAGCGATTAACAAGCAAATAATACCGAGATTAATGGCGACATCGGCTAAATTAAATACCGGAAAGCGAATCAAGCGAAAATCGAGAAAATCAACGACATACCCAGCTACAAAGCGATCGATCCCATTTCCTAAAGCACCGCCCAAAATAAAGCCATACCCAGCTTGTTCCCAGCGAGTCATTTTTGGCCCATATAGAGCCAAACCCATAAGTGCCAAACTCACCCCTAATGATAGCCAACGTAACCATTCCCCATTTTCACTAAACAAGCTAAAGGCCGCGCCATAATTACGAACATAGGTAAAATGAAAAACACCTGGCATGAGGGGCCAACTCTCGTGTAATTCAAAGTTTTGGATCACCCAAAATTTGACCAGGTGATCGAAGATTAAACTGATTAACGCCAGTATCCAAAATAGGGGATTTTTCTTAAATTTCATCTTATGGACTGTTCAATAAAAAGGTAAAACCCTGTGTTTTCTGTTCCCTATTCCCTAATTAATAAAACATCAGATGGCGCAATAGATAAGCAATCACTGTGGCTGCACAAGCGACAACCAGTTGTCCGGGAAGGGGAAATAGAGAATATTGCATAATTGTATCTAAAAGTTGTTGGCCGCTTTCGGGAGTCCAGACAAATAGCTCGGTTAAACTTAAATATAAGATACCGGTGAAATGGATACCGACTAATCCACCCAGACAACTGAGGGCTAAACATTCTAAACGCGGGGGAAAGCGAAAGGCTAATACCCCACAAATCCAGGCTCCTGGAATAAATCCGAGCAAATAGCCAAAAGAGGGTTCTTTGAGATAGTCTAATCCTCCACCTTGATAAAAGACAGGAAACCAAGTTAATCCCATAATTAAATAGCCGATTTGGGATAAAACTCCGGCTTTTTTCCCGCCCATGCACCCGACTAATAAAACGGCTCCAATTTGATAGGTTACGCCTAGAAAATGGAGGGATAAAAGATGATCTTCAAAAGATAATTTGGGGGAAGCAATAAAGACTTTTAAAAAAGTTCCCCCGATGGTAAGGAGTAGGCCAATAAAGGCCCACAACAGTTCATTTAAACGAATCACGCTGCTGGATTTCAAGGCTGTCCAGGAATGGGGGCTTCTCCCCCTTCAAGTCCTAAAGAAGTGAGCATTTGATGATCGGCTTCTGGAGGTTGTCCGAGGGTGGTGAGATAGTGACCAATGAGCATGGCGTTAATCCCAGCTTGTAGTCCCAGAGATTGCAGTTCTCCCATGACGACTTCCCGTCCACCGGCATAGCGGATGATTTGTTCGGGTAGGATCAAGCGGAAAATGGCGATCGCCTTCAGCGCTTCATAGGGATCGAGTCGGGGACGCTCTTCTAACGGTGTTCCTTCGCGGGGATTGAGCAGATTTAAGGGTACAGATTCGACTTCTAACTCCCGGAGGGAGAGGGCTAAATCTACTCGGTCTTCCCAGCTTTCTCCCATGCCTAAAATGCCGCCCGCACAGGCTTGAATCCCCACGGCTTTGAGGTTTTTGATCGTTTCTACGCGATCGCCCCATTGGTGGGTGCTGACAATGGACGGGAAAAAGCCCTCAGAGGCTTCTAGGTTATGGTTATAGCGGGTTACACCAGCCTCTTTAAGGGCCTGGGCTTGTTCGGGGGTGACTTCACCGAGGGCGCAACAGGGCTTAATGTCGGTTTGGTCAATAATTTGACGAACCGTTTCTAAAACCTGGGCAAATTCTTGGGATTTGGAACTGCTATATTTCGGCCCCCGTCCCTGACTCACCAGACAGAAGCGTTTTGCGCCTGCGGCTGCGGCGGCTTTAGCTTGGGCTAAAATTTCTTCTGTGGATTTGAGTCCGTAAATGGGGGAATCTTTCCCCGGATGGTGAGCAGACTGGGCACAAAAGCCGCAATTTTCGGAACAACTGCCGGATTTAACGTTGCCGATACTGCACAGATCGACCACATTACCACAGCATTCTTGACGCACGCGATCGGCGGCAGCACAGAGTAAGAGAATATTATCCTGGCCTTCAATTTGCGTCAGTTCCAGGGCTTCTGCTCTGGTGAGCCGTTTACCGGCCATAATCTGATCGCTGAGGCGATCGAGCCATACCCCTAATGAGGATTCATTAGGGAGGGTAGGGGAGTTAGGCGATCGCCCTAACCCCTGAGATGAATTCGATAATGGTGCTTGAACCACGTCCAGCCCCTACACTTAAGTAACAATAATGCAATTGAATTGTATCATTCCCGTTGTCCCCGGCTAAAATCTTAAGCCAATTCCCCCTTGCAGGGAAACCGCCGTTTCTCCAGTGTTGCGATAAGCATCAAAGGCGATCACTGCATTGCCAAAAATCACTGCATTACTCGACGGAATCATATAATCAATCCCTGGTTGCAGGGCAAAGCCGTTTTGATTGCCCAAGGGTGAGACATTATTGCCATTGGCAAAGGAATAGCCTGCACCAATATAGGCATCCGTTTGCCAGTTGAGGGGGAAATCATAGGATACGGTGGGAACCACTGCCGCCGAGCCGCCTAAGATAAAGCCTTGGACACGCATGGAGAGGGGGACTTCGAGGAATTTGTAGCGCACGGCAATGACTCCCGCAATTTGCCGGTTCGCATTCCCCCCTTCGACTAAGCCAAAGGCTGGCCCAACGCCGATATAACTGCCATAGGCGGCTTGTGCTTGGGCAGGTTGGGGATTAAAACTGAGCGCTCCGAGGGCAGTTCCGAGGGCGATCGCCCCTAAACCTAGAATTTTTTGTAAATAATGCTTCATAATCTACACTCCTCAATTCAACGGCAGGTGAACCCCTTGATGATTTTCGAGTTTAACGTAATTTTTATGCAATTGAGATCCTTTATTCCCCTGTTACCAGCCAATCTTCTACCGTCAGTTCCGGAACTCGCAGCATATCCGAGTCATGAGAAACCAAGACTAATTCTCTAATTATGGCGATCGCCGCGATAAAAATATCCGCATCCTCCAGCCTCATCCCCCTTTGTTTTAAATAAGCGTGGATTTCTGCTGCCTTCTCCAGAATGGCGATATCGTTCCAGAATAGTATTGGAATTCGCCTGCAAATTCTCTCAAACTCAGCTAGTTTCCTGGTAGCATTGCTCGCAATCAAACCCCGTTTGACTTCGTAGTAAGTTATGCCACTGATATAGGCTCTTTTCTTTTGTACGGATAGCTGGACTAGCTTCTGCTTTACTGTCAAATTTTTCCTCAGAATGGCTGAAACCACATTTGTATCCAGCAGGTAATCTTTTCTTACCATCTCCCCTCTACAGCAGCATCGAATAGTTCCATTTGCTCCGGCGTGAAGTCGTCTAACATTCCAGAGGCTGCCTCCCACGCTAACACTTTATCGATGCGATCGCTGAGATCTTCATCGTCAATCTCTTGGAGTTCATCGGGACTCAGGTGTTCTTTTATCAAGCCGGATACATAGTTGACCATTTCCTCTAGGTCTAGTTTTTCTCGAAACCAGCTTTCCTTCTCCATCAGCTCCTCGACTATCCGGGATATCCTGGCGGTGAGTGCATCTTTGTCTATAGTGCTTTGAGTCATAACGCCTCCTTATGTTTAATCCCTTGTCATTCTCAAGCTTCTCTATTTATTTTAGCGATCGCATCCGTTAGATCGCTGTCCCGAATTCTAGCAAGCTTCCAGCTTTTGGGCCAGAACCCGGACATGGGGGGGCAGCATCATGCCATAATGGTCGCCAGGAATCATATAAGTTTCTAATGCTCCTGTTACCCAACTATTCCACCCTCGGTCTTCTTTTGACTCACTGGCAGAAAACAGAGCCACTCGACCCGAATAAGGCTGAGGTTGATAATCGTATATTGCCTTCAGGTTAGCTTTGAAAACCTCAAACAATCGACCCATCTGTTCCAGGGATATTTCTGGGGGCAAAATATTCAGGCGCTTGGCTTCAGTCAGGATGGAACTTAATTGTTCTGCTGGTTGAAGTTGCTGGATTTCCTGAGCGGAAATCGAGAACTCTTGACCAAACATCCCGCTCAGATCGTTGAGTAGAGCATTAATCAAAAAAGTATCATCGATGGGTTGTTTATTCTGGCTGGGTGCATAGCTATCAATTAACGTCAATAGCTCAACTTTTTGCCCCAAGACTTGCAACTGCTGTGCCATTTCCCAAGCCACAACACCGCCCATCGACCAACCGCCTAAATAATAAGGGCCTTGGGGTTGAATTTGTTGTAAGGCTTCTATATAAATCGCCGCCATCTCCTCTATTTTTGTTAATGGTTCCTTGTCGCCAGATAACCCTAGAGACTGCAAGCCGTAAAAGGGTTGGTTGTTGCCCAGATGTCGCGCTAACTCGGCATAACAGAGAACATTACCGCCAACAGGATGCACGCAGAAAAATGGGGGTAAGTCTCCTTGGGTTTGAATGGGAACTAAGGGAGCATGGGAGCGAACATTGCTTTGGGAAGAAAGCAAATGGGCTTGGCTTTCGATCGTCGGTTCGGTAAATAGCGTTGTCAAAGGTAGATGAATGCCCAACTGCTGTTCGATGCGAGCCATCAAGCGTACCGCTAATAGGGAATGACCTCCTAAGTCAAAGAAGTTGTCTTGCACTCCAACGGTGGAAATATTAAGAACTTCCGACCAAATTTGTACCAGTTGCAGTTCGGTGGTGGTGCGGGGGGCGATCGCATTTACTTCTCGATGTTCTGTATCCGGTGCAGGGAGGGCGCGGCGATATTGCATCCGCAACGCTTCGCGATCGCATTTTCCATTGGGAGTGAGAGGAATTGCCTCTAAAAAGATAAAAGCACTCGGTATCATGTAGTCAGGTAGCTTGGTTTTCAGGAAACCGCGCAAGTCAGAGGATGCCACTTCTTTTTTAGCAACGATATAAGCAACGAGACGCTTGTCCCCTGGAGAGTCTTCGCGAACAATAACCACAGCCGAGCTAATTTCTGGGTGTTGAGTTAACGTAGCTTCGATTTCCCCAAGTTCGATGCGGAAACCTCGGATTTTCACTTGGTTGTCAATGCGTCCAATGAATTCGATGTTGCCATCCGGGAGATAGCGGGCTTTATCTCCTGTTTTGTAGAGACGCGAACCCGGTTCGTCGCTAAAAGGGTTGGGGATAAATTTTTGGGCAGTTAATTCCGAACGGTTGAGATAGCCTCGCGCTAATCCCGCACCGCCAATATGGAGTTCTCCTGGTATGCCAATGGGAACTGGTTGAAGATGGCTGTCTAGGATATAAACCTGTAAATCGGAAATCGGCAAACCGATTGGGCTACTATTACGGTTTAGATCCGAGATCGTTAATGGACGATAGGTGACGTGGACTGTCGTTTCCGTAATGCCATACATATTAATCAGTTGAGGAGAGCGATCGCCATGTCGATCGAACCACGGTTCTAGACTCTTGATTTCCAAAGCTTCTCCCCCAAAAATTACCAAACGCAGGTTCAGAGGTTCTTGGGTTTCGCTTAACTCCTCGACTTGAATTAACTGCCGAAAAGCGGAGGGAGTTTGATTGAGAACCGTGACTTTATGAAGGCATAGCAACTCATAAAAGTCCTTGGGCGATCGCGAAATCCAATAAGGAACGACCACCAAACATCCTCCGTAAAGCAATGCTCCCCATATTTCCCACACGGAAAAATCAAAAGCGTAGGAATGAAATAGAGTCCAAACATCATTGTTATTGAAGCCAAACCAGGACTCAGTTGTGGCAAACAAGCGCACTACATTATCGTGTTGAATTAATACGCCCTTCGGTTGTCCCGTGGAACCGGAAGTATAGATGATGTAGGCGAGAGAGTTGGATGTGACGGAGGTTGTCAGATTGGTTGTAGCCTGCTGTGCAATCTGATGCCAGTCGGTATCTAAACAAATTGCCACATCAGGCAGGGAAGGAATTGTAGATTTGAGTTTTTCTTGTGTCAGCAGAATTGAAATTCCAGCATCGGTGAGCATGAAGGTTGAGCGCTCTGCTGGAGAATTGGGATCGATCGGAACATAAGCCCCACCTGCTTTGAGAATCCCTAAGATTCCTACTATCATAGAGAGCGATCGCTCTACACATATCCCCACTAATACTTCCGGTTCGACTCCTAAAGAGCGTAAATAATGTGCCAGTTGATTCGCCCGACAATTTAACTGGTGATAGGTTAGCCGTTCTTCCTCAAAAACTACGGCTACAGCATCGGGATTCTGTTCCACCTGTTCTTCAAACAACTGATGAATGCACTTATCCTGGGGATATTCGACTTTGGTATCGTTCCACTCTACTAATAATTGATGGCGTTCCGGTTCTGTTAATAACGGCAGTTCGCCAACTCGCGCTTTTGGATTAGCCAGAATTCCTTCTAGCAAAGTCTGAAAATGCCCCATCATCCGACGAATCGTTGCCGCATCAAACAAATCGCGATTATATTCCCAATAGCCAATTAATCCCGCTTCTGTTTCTTCCATCGACAACGTTAAATCGAACTTGGCTTTGGCACTTTCCATCTGCAACCAATTAAAACTAATCTCCGGTAACTCCAGAGGTTTCATCGGTGCATTTTGCAAGGCAAACATGACCTGGAAAATAGGCGAGTATCTGAGGCTGCGTTCCGGTTGCAATGCCTCCACCAAATGCTCAAACGGCACATCCTGATGGGCATAGGCATCCAAACAAGTTTGCCGCACCTGTTGCAATAGTTCGGAGAAACTCAAGTCGCCTTCCAATTGACTTCGCAACACCAGGGTATTCACAAAAAAGCCGATGAGTCCTTCGATTTCGCTGCGGTTGCGGTTAGCAATGGGCGTGCCAACTACAATATCTTCTTGACCGCTATAGCGATAAAGTAAGGTGCTAAATGCAGCAAATAAAGTCATAAACAGAGTCACTCCCAACTCTTGACTCAGATGCTTTAACCGTTCCGTAAATTCGACCCCAAGTTCAAAAAACTCTTTGCCTCCGTTCGCCGTCTGCACCGTTGGACGCGGATAGTCCGTGGGCAGTTCTAATAAAGGAGGTACTCCGGCTAACTGTTTTTTCCAGTAATCGAGTTGTGGGGCTAGGATTTCAGCCGTAGCAGGTTGTCGCTGCCAACCGGCAAAGTCGGCATATTGAATGAGCAGTGGCGGTAAGGGTGAGGGTTTCCCTTGAACATAAGCCCCATACAGCGCTTCCAACTCGTGGCAAAATACACCCGTTGACCAGCCGTCGGTAATAATATGGTGCATCGTTAGCAACAGCACCCAGTCATCGGCTGCTAACTGGAATAGAGTTACTCGCAATAAAGGATCGTTTGCTAAATCGAAGGGTTGCCCAACTTCTATCTGGCCCAAACGCTGCACTTCAAGGAGGCGTTTCTCTGGTGGCAAATGCTGTAAATCGCCAACAACGGGCATTTTTAGCTCTAGTTCGGGGCGAATTACTCGAACTGGGGAACCATCCACCGCTCGATAGTTAGTCCGCAAGCTCTCGTGACGGCGGACTATTTCTCGTACTGCGTCCCATAGCGCTTCTACTTTCAGCGAACCCAATAAACGCAAAGCCTCTTGCTCGTTATAGGTAAGGCTGCCTTCCTGCAATCGGTCTAAAAACCACAGGCGTTGCTCTGCAAAAGATAAGGGCAAATCTCCAGCTCGCGACACCGGTTGGATGGCAGCTAATTGTTGGCGAGTCGCTCCTAAGATAAGCTCGCCAAATTCTGCTACTGTCGGCGATTCAAATAATCGATGCAGGGACAGTTCTATGCCGAAAGTATCCCGTACCCGCGAAATCAGTTGAGTGGCTTGAATCGAGTCACCCCCCAACATAAAAAAGTTATCTAATACTCCCACTTCGTCGAGACTCAAAATTTTTGCCCAAATTCCCGCGAGAATTTCTTCCGTGGGAGTTCGCGGGGCTACCAATTCCACATCCAGAAGCGGGCGAGATTTATCTGGGGCGGGTAGGGCGCGGCGATCGACTTTTCCACTGGGACTTAGGGGCAGTTTGTCGAGAACAACAAACGCCGATGGCACCATATAATCGGGCAGTTTTTCTTGGAGAAACTCGCGCAACTGAGGGATGAGTTGATGGTGTTTTTTTCCTGTGTAGGGCTGATTGGCATAAGCACTCCAGGGTTTGAGTTCATTTTCTGGAGGTGCAATAATGCTGCTGTCTGGAATGATGTTGCGATCGTTACGCACAAATACCACATCATAGTAAGCCTCTCCACAGTTTTTGCCGGAATTTTTGCCATTATTGCTAGACCAAGTAATATTAATTCGATAATTAACTTCGGATTCCAATTGGCACCAATCTTCCGGTTCAATTCCCCCTGGAGAAATTTGTTGCCGCAGTTCCCCTACGGTTTCGGGACATTCACGACTGGCTAATCGTTCTATTGCCTGCAAATCTTGCCAAATTCTAGCGTTCGGAACGCCTGTGACAACGAGTATTTCTGGAGATGACGTTTGTAGTAAACGCTTTAGCGTTTTAAATCGGGCTGGGGAGGTTTCTTGTAGTTGGTGACGAATGTCTGTCACAGTCAAATTATCTTGTCCCCAGTTTACATAAACGGGGGGTTCTGCTGGATTTGGCGCTGGTTTGCCAATATGGAGAACCACATCGTAGCGGAAGCGAGTCAACTCGTTTTGGTAATGCCCGCGCTTGAGTTGAATTTCTACATGGCTAATTTGGGGCAAGTGCTGTTTCAGAGCAATGAAGAACTCAGGGTCAATGTTCAGCCGGTTTTCTCTGGCTATTCGGTTCTGAATGCAGTGTTGCAGTTCGGTTGCAGATACAGAGCCAGGAGTTCGAGCCAATTGTACTGACGTATGGAATGCTGCCAGCAATGGTCTGCTTAACACATCTCCCACAAAAATAGCACCTCCTGGCTCGACTAAAGTCGCAACGTTTTCCAAGACGCGAACCAGGTAGTCCATGCTGGGAAACATAGAAATCACCGAGTTAATGACTACCGTGTCGAAGCCAGCATCTATCCCCTCCAAGTCGTCTGCTGGAGTTGCGCGAAGCGTCACCGCTGGCGCTAATCTGGTGCCACTAATCTGCTGTTCCACATAACGGATTGCTTCTACAGAAACATCCGTACCCCAATAACGATCGCAGTGGGGCGCGATGCGAAACAGCAACATACCCGTTCCGCACCCGATTTCTAGCACTCGCTTCGGCTGCAAAGCCAAAATCCGTTTTACCGTACAGTCCACCCACTCTTCCACTTGAATGGCAGGCAGTGCCTTTCCTGTATAGCTGTCATTCCAACCGCCAATGTGAAGGGTCGAATCCCACTCCTCTGCTGGCTTTTTGTAGGCTTCATCCCAGAGTTTTCCCCATTGCTGAACCTGCTCTTCTTCGACAGTTGTTGATGAATCAGACAAGGGAGACACGACATAAGCTACTAAGCGCTTTTTGTTAGGGATATCTTCCCTCGCCACTACTACGACTTGGCTCACGGTGGCGTGTTTGCTCAGTACAGCTTCAATTTCCCCCAGTTCTATGCGGAAGCCGCGAATTTTTACTTGGTCGTCGATCCGACCCAGGTACTCAATGTTGCCATCTGGTAAGTAGCGAGCCAAGTCACCTGTTTTGTAAAGGCGATCGCTCGGTTGCCCATCGGAGTCGGAATGAAGCACAAACTTCTCGGAGGTTAATTCGGGTCTGTTGATATAGCCTCGCGCTACACCGTCTCCCGATATCCACAATTCTCCTGGAACGTCAATGGACTGGGTTCTCCCGTCAGCATTGAGGATGTAACACCGTGCGTTGGCAACGGGAAAACCGATGGGAACTGTGGCTAAATGCTGATAGTTGCCGATATTCAATCGGTCTATTTCTAAGACAGTGGTAATAATCGTTGCTTCTGTCGGACCATACATATTAAAAATCCGACAATCTGGAGGAAGCAATTGGTGAGAGCGTTCGACTAGAGCGTAACTTAAAGCTTCAGCACCAATACAGGCATATTTTAGGGTTCTCAATGGCCGAGCGTCGGTGATTAAGTTCTGAAATTGAGTTGGCGTGCCATGCAGAACGGTAATTTGATTTTGCTCGATGAAGTCCCTTGTCTTGGTAAAATTTCGAGCCTCTTCTTCTTCAGGGATGAACAGACTAGCGCCCGAAGTAAGAGTAATAAATATTTCCCAAACCGACCAATCAAAGTAATAAGACAAGTATTGAATGCAGCGATCGCTCTGAGTTAATCCCAAATGTTCGTATCCCCAATGCAAGAGTGGAGACAAATTGCGATGAGCGATCGGAACCCCTTTAGGCTTGCCAGTGGAGCCAGAAGTATAAATAACGTAGGCCAGATTCTCGGCAGTGACAGCAGATAATGGTGTAGCTTTGGGGTCGATCGAGTTTTGCTCCCAGCCTCCATCCAAGCACACCACTTCGATCTCGATTTGAGGAAGTGCGCCCAGGAGCGACTGCTGAGTTAACAAAACAGATGCCTGGGTATCTTGGCAGATAAAAGCAAGACGTTGCCCAATTTCCGCAGGATTCATGGGCACATAAGCGCCACCAGCTTTGAGAATTCCTAACATGGCTACTACCATGTCCAAGGAACGCTCTACACAAAGACCGACCAAGACCTCTGGCCCAACTCCCAACCCTTGCAAGTACCCAGCCAATTGGTTAGCCCGTTGGTTCAGTTCCCGATAGGTGAGTTGTTCATCCTCGAATACAACTGCCACGGAGTCGGGGGTTCGCTCGACTTGGGCTTCAAATAACTGATGGATACACTTGTCGTGGGGATAGTCTGCTTGTGTATCGTTCCAGGAGGTTAATGGGCGATCGCCTTTTGATGCTGCGGCCATAGATGTATTTTCCAGCTAAGTTCCAAGTTTAGTTTACCGGGCGATCGCCCCTAGACCTATGAGATCCTCCCACTTTTGGCCTTATTGCGCTGTCACCAGCCAGTCTTCTACCGTCAGTTCTGGAACTCGCAGCATATGCGAGTCATGAGAAACCAAAACTAATTCTCTAATGATAGCGATCGCGATTGTTCTAATCGATTAAGCGCAACAATTGCTCCTGATAGTCAATTTCTCCGACGACGCGACGCATGGGTTGGGGCCAAACCCGGAGTAGGGTGGGAGTGGCTAAGACCTGATCCTGTTCCGCGCGATCGGGATGTTTGAGAATATCAATCACTTTCAGGGTGTAGGGTTGGGAAAGACTTTGTTCTAAAAACGAATGTACTTTGTGTAAGAGTCCCTCTGTACTGTTGTGATTTCCAGAGACAAATAAGCGAAACACATAACCGTGGGGGTTGAATTCTTCTAGGGATAAGCCCGGTTGAGTCTCTTCTAAGGAGCGATTTTGGACTCGTACCACCCAATCATGATCGTCCCAGAGTTGGGGAAATTGGTCATAGTAAGAGGCGATCGCCACCGGATCGCATAATTCAGGAGCAACCGATACAGGTTGCCATTGGACATCAATACCAAATAGGGCATTTAAAAGAGGTGCATAACGCCACACTAGGGGATATGCTTCAGCCACACAATGGGTTTGCTGAGTGTGAGGATCGATCCACCGATCCAACGTTGCTGTATAACAAGGAACTAAAAAATGAGGGGGGGCACAAAGATCCAAAAGCGTTTGCAATTTAGCGCATAGATCGATATGCCATCGACTCTGTTTACTCGGATCGATGCAGTAAACAATATCCCCCCCAGGAGTAAATAAGGCGATCGCCTTCAATGGCTCATATACAACCATTCGTCTGGGTCTAATCTAGATCCGACCTCGGAGGAATTGAGCCATTTCATTCGGCGTTGGCGATTTCTCTAGAGCCGTTTCTTCCGTGATTCGACCCTCTTGATAGAGATTGTACAGAGCCTTATTCATGGTCGTCATTCCTTCAAACTCTGACCGCAGCATGATTTGGGTAATCGCCTCCAGGTCATTTTTGATGACATATTCTTTCACCGCATCCGTCGCGATCATGATGTCATGGAATGCAGCCCGCTTACCATCCGTTGTTTTACATAGTCCTTGTGCAATAATGGCAACTAAAGACTCCGATAAGGAAACCCGCAAAGCTGGCTGTTCTGCCGGGGGGAACATCCCCATAATCCGCTCAATGGTTTTCACCGCACTATTGGTGTGCAAGGTTCCCATCACCAAGTGACCGGTAGAAGCCGCTTTCAGGGCAATACCCATGGTTTCCTTATCCCGAATTTCCCCCACCAGCATCAGATCGGGGTCTTCCCGCAGAGCTGCTTTCAGGGCATTCTGGAATTCGCGGGTATGGCGGCCCACTTCCCGGTGTTTCACCAAGGATTTTTGACTCACATGGACAAATTCCACCGGGTCTTCAATGGTGATGATATGATACGCCATGTTTTTATTGATATAGTCAATCATGGCCGCCATGGTGGTCGATTTCCCGGAACCCGTGGGCCCGGTCACCAGAATCAACCCTTTGTGATAGTGACAGATGTCTTTGAACACTTCTGGCGACTTTAACTGTTCCATCGTCAAAATATTCGAGGGAATCAAGCGCAACACCATAGCTGGGCCAGCCAAGGAATCAAAAACATTAATCCGAATTCGCACAAAGCCAAAATCAAACGCACCGTCAAAATCTAGGTGGTCTTGGAATTGGCGAATTTCTTCATCCGTCATACATTCACGCAACCAGCTCATGAAGGTATTCAGGTCAGTTTTGGGGTATTCCAACCCGGTAATCTCACCCCGTTTGCGAAAGCGGGGAAGCTCATTAACTCCTAAGTGAAGATCGGAAACCCCTTCTTCGTCCGCTCGTTTGACTAATTCTTCCAGGGTGGGATTGCCAGGACTTGGCCCGGATTTGGGCGATGACCGCTTGGCCGCTTTCGGGGCGGCTCCTGGAGGGGGAGCCGCTTTAGCCTTAGCGGTTTTGGCTGCCTGGGGATTCATGGGCATGGTTCGGGCCGGCATTTGTTGGGTGGCTCCATCTGGGCTGGCTGCCGTGCGCGGGGGAGGTGCTGGGGGACGAGGGGGAGGAGAGGGGGGTTTTCTCTGGGGGGATTGGGTCATAACCAAGTCCTGTAGAATACATCAGAAGTTATAGAGCTTTGGGCATCGGCGATCGATGCATCAAAGGATCAAAAAAAGATCAAAAGATTTTAAGGTGTAAGATGGCATCCAAGGGGTTGTAGCCTGAAGAATTAAACTAAGCCGGGCAGTCACCCACCCGACTCGTCTTCAAAACCGTGCGTGA
>NZ_JAQOSO010000076.1 GCF_030068505.1 Roseofilum capinflatum BLCC-M114 | reverse complement strand
ACTCTGACAGCAATCTCTCAATCCGCCGTAACCCACCATTTTAGGGTTGTCACGGTAGCGATCGCGGGCCATGCCGATGAAAATTTTATATGTATTATAGTACCCAGTAGCTCATTACTCATTACTCATTACTTATTACTTATTATTCATTACTCTATGACCACCCTAAACCCTTCAGCGCGACAACACATTGCCTCCCTGCAACATCAAGCCGCTTCCCTCCTCCTCTATCAAAATGTACTCGATCGCCAAGTCGGTCAAGCCTTCCTGAACCTCTTAGACCAACTCAACCAACCCGAACCGAATCCCCTAGAATGTCTCAAGGCATATGGTCATTGGTTTAGAACCCTAGCCCATGTGCAAAAAAGTTGGTCGGATTATCTATTGGCGCAAATTTTCCGCGACCATAACCCCTTTACTAGCCAAGCGCAACGGCTTCCCCTAGCTAAAATTGCCAGCCCCCTGGTCTCTGCTGCCAGGCAAGATTTGCACACTCTACAAACCCTCTGTGAAGGAGATCCTCTGGTGGTTGAACAGATCGGCTTGTGGGTGCAATGGGTCGCCGATCTGCCAGAACCTCCGGTTTCCTGGATGATGGAATCTTCAGCACATCCTCTGGTAGGAAACAGCGAAAATTGGGCTGATGCGCTGCCGGAATTAGCCCGCTATTATCAACAGCATGGAACGGGAATTTTTTCTGAATATCGAGCCTTACGTTGGCAGTCAGGAGAATTAAAAGGAGTGTCTTATCCCGATCGCATTCAACTGAAGGAATTAGTCGGATATGAAGAGCAAAAACAAGCCCTTTTGCAGAACACAGAAGCCTTACTCGCTGGCTATCCGGCGCTGAACGTGCTGTTATACGGTAGCCGGGGCAGTGGCAAGTCTTCTTTAATTAAAGGCTTGCTGCATCGCTATGATACCTTACGCTTAATTGAAGTGGCTAAATCCGATCTCAAGGACTTGCCGGACATTGTGGAACGCCTGCGGAATCTGCCGCAAAAGTTTATTATCTTTGTAGATGACTTATCCTTTGAAGAAGATGATGATGCTTTTAAGTCCCTGAAAGTCGTCTTAGAAGGCAATTTAACCGCAAGACCGGATAATGTAGTCGTTTATGCTACCTCCAACCGTCGTCACCTGATCCGGGAATTTTTCAGCGATCGCCCCCGTCCCCAAGATGCCCAAGAGATTCATCATTGGGATACAGTCCAGGAAAAGCTGTCCTTTAGCGATCGCTTTGGCTTAACCCTCACCTTTGAACCCGCCGATCAAAGAACCTATCTACAAATGGTGCAACATTTAGCCGCCCTTAATCAACTTTCTCTCACCGGTGGAGAATTAGAATATCAAGCCCTACAATGGGCAACTCGTCATAATGGGCGCTCTGGTAGAACCGCGCGGCAGTTTATTGACTTTATTAAGTCTCAAGTTGTATAACTACATTCCTCTCACTGACTGAGTTCCTGCATTTTCGCTTCAGCAAACTCTCGCAGCGATCGCGCTTCTTCCGTCGCAGTTGTACCCGATTTTACTTGATCCAAGTCATAAATAATCCTTTGCAGTCCACTGACGAGTACCCCCCTATTAGCATTAGAAGCCGCTAACCGTTGCCAAGCCGTAATTTGACTTTTAGCCTGATTCAGAGCTTGAGCCGAGCGCTGTTCATTCCGCAGGCGAATTCGCGCCATAGCCGCATTTTTCCGATATTCAGCTAATTTAGCCTGAGCTTGCACATAGGCGGGGTTATCATCCCTAACCCGTTCTAACTGATTACTGCCTTGATCCCACAAGCGGATAATTTCCTGCCATTGCTCCTCACCATGGGGCGGATTTTGGGACATTTGGGCCGCTGCCATGCCATACTGAGCAGCAGCTTGGATCAGGGTATCCGTTTTCTGGGTTCCGACAGCTCGCCCAGAGGCCTGCTGAAAATCGCGCTGATAGGCTCGAATTTGAGGCTCAGACATACGTCCGGCAACCGTTTGCCGGGGGATTTGGTCGAGTTTATCCAGGCCGGCTTGCCATAGGGATATCGCCTCCTGTTTATCCCTTTCAGAGTTAGCCTGTTGATACTGACTTTTGGCTGCTTCGATTTGGCCTTGCCCTTCTTCTAGCAGAGTTAGGGCATTATTTTCTTGGAAAACTTTGGCATCCATGCGAGCGACTTGCTGCCTAGCGCCCTGATATTCATCTAGGGTAAACCGCCAACTACAACTAAACAAGGTACAGTAGCGCTGGGGGAAATAACCTAAAAACCACACGGGTAAGCCATCCAAATGATTTTGCGCCAGGTTGACTTTCTCTTCTCCTAACTCGATATCGGCGGCGCTAGTGGCTTGGTTAATCAGTTGGTCAGCTTTTTCCACATTGGCGATCGCTCCCCGATAATCGTAATCCATTTTCATATAACTGGGCAGCAACACCAAGGGAATTGTTTTGGACACTGGCCAGCGAATCATAGGATAGGGCAGATTAAGGATATACACCAAACCCGCTAATCCCGCTAAACCGGCTCCTCCCCAAAACAAATACCCCAAAAGTCCCGAAGAAGGTTGATTCGCTTTTGCGGCTTTACGAATCACCTGGGTTGGGAACTCCGGAATCAGAGCCTGAATCGTTTCCTGTAGCTGTTGAGCCGAAACCGGATCGCCAGTTTGTTGTCGCAGACGCTCTAACCGCTTGAGTACCAGCTTTTTTGTAGGAGCTTTGAGCGGATCATTGCCCACACATCGTTCTAGTTCCCGCACTAGGATAGTATATGCCTTATGATTGAGACGGGCCATAAGATAATTGTTGAGTTCCTTATCACTATTATGCCTGAGTTCTCATCAAAAAATCTTGCGTAATTTTCCGTAAATTCTGGGAGCCAAACAAACCAATCATTTCGTACAATTAATCAAGGAGTTCACTCAAAATCTAGTTTTAATTGTATCCCAACTTAGGAGCAATCCTACTCATGTGTTGACCTGTGCAATCCTTTGCCACCATTTAGGGTATGTTGAAGTTCTTCCGTTTACTCCAATCCACCGAAACCTCTTTTCGCCGTATTTTGTTAGGGCGGATTTTGCTGATGACCATTCCGGTTTTACTTTTACTTCAATATGCCACTTACCGTAAAGCCCGTTCAAGTTTGTTAGAAACAGCTCGGTATAATATCGTTGAAAGCGCCCTTAAAAAAGCCGATCTCGTCCATCTCAGTATCAATGGTCTAACCGATCAAGTCATAACGGCTAGTGAAAGTGGAATTTTACAATCCGGGGATGTATCCAAAATCGATCCCTATCTCCAAGAGCTAAGTCAGAGGTTTTATGATTCTGTCGTTTCTGATTCTGTGGTCTGTTTGCAACTGCAAAGCCTGACCGGTGATAAAATTATTGCGAGTACCTGTGGAGTCGAGGCGATCGCTAACCTCTCAACTGAAAAAATCACTCAAAAACCCTCTCCTCAATCTTCTAGCCCCGTAAAAGTCGAATTACTCACTGATAATCCCCACTCCACTCTAGATCGCTATGGTCAAGACAAACTGCACTTTTTAATCAGTGCCTCCGTGGATAACACTTCTGGGGAACCCCTAGCTACCCTAGTCCTTGAAGCAGCTCTTCCCCTAAAACACATTCAAGAACGCAAATCTTTATCCGGTTATACGGTGATTCTGAATCAAGAAGGCACAATCATTGCCCATCTAGATAACAGTCAAATTGGAACTAATATTGATGAGATCAGCGATGTAAATCTCAAATCTAGATTAGATGTAATTATGCGGTCAGCGACCGGGGGGCAAAGCAATTTTCTGCACTTACCTCAGTTCGATCAAAGTGGAAAGGAAGTGATTACTGGATATACCGCCATTCCCAATCCAACGACCGACGGATCGACTCAGGGACAATGGGTGGTTTTAGCCGTCACACCTTTGGATCATGCCCTCTATGGTCTGCAAGAAATTCGGCAAACCCTAATTAATTTAGTGTTGGGATTAATTGCAGCCAATTTAATTGCTACGCTAATTTTAGCTCGCTCGTTGGTTAGTCCAGTTGAACAGTTAGGAAAATATGCCAAAAGCGTTGAATGTAGTGTTTCACCAGAAGCCATTCCCCAGCATTTCAAAATTCATGAATTTAATCAACTGGCTCAAGCTCTTAATAGTATGGTCGAACGGTTAACCAGTTGGGCAGAAGAGCTAGAAGTGGCTTGGCAGGAAGCGAAAAGTTCTAATCAGCTTAAAAGTGAGTTTTTAGCCAGCATTTCTCATGAATTGAGAACGCCACTCAATGCAATTCTTGGGTCGGTTCGGTTGGTTAAAGATGGGTTCTGTGATGATAAAGAAGAAGAGTTAGACTTTTTACAACAAGTCGATAATGCGGCTATGCATTTACTCTCAATTATTAATGATATTTTGGATTTGTCTAAAATTGAAGCGGGTAAGCTCTCTCTAGAGTTAGAAGCAGTAGACTTAAATCAGGTTCTACAAGAGGTCATTGATATTGAATCTGGCTCTATACACTCTAAAGGATTGTCCTTAACCTATGAACGTCAAATTGAAGCGATCGCCGTTTATGCTGATGTAGACAAACTCAAGCAAGTTTTTATGAATGTGATCGGCAATGCGATTAAGTTTACCGAACAGGGAGGCATTACGATCGCCGTGGAGAAGATGGAGGAGGATGGAGCATTGAAGACCAATGGTAACAGCTCATCGCCGTCTCAAGCAGTCGTTAGAATTAAAGATACGGGAATTGGGATTGAGCCATCTTCCCAATCCAAGTTGTTTGAACCCTTTGTGATGGGTGATGGGAGTCGGACTCGCAAGTTTGAAGGGACGGGGTTAGGATTGGCGATTTCTCGAAATTTAATTCAAATGATGGAAGGTCAGATTACTCTGTATAGTGAGGGGGAAGGAAAGGGGACAACGGTGGAAATTCTATTGCCTTTGATTGATGTGAAACAGTTACAGCGATCGCAGGCTTTGAAAACTGAAGTTTAGGATTTGACGACCATTAAAACGGCGATCACCAGCAGAAAATAGCCAAAGTTTTTCTCTAGTTGCTTTCCAGGAACAAACTGGCTTAAATGTGACCCCAAGATAATCCCCATACTTGCAGCAACGATAAAGGAGAACACTAAGGGGAGATTAATCGGGATCTGACTGCTCAGATATCCCCAAAACCCAGTCATCGATTGAAAAGCAATCACTAACAGGGATGTGCCGATCGCCTGTTTCATGGGAATCTGACCGAGTAACACCAAGGCCGGAATCACTAAAAAACCGCCCCCAACTCCCACAAATCCGGTCACTAATCCGATGCTCAAACCGGCCAAGGGAATCAGGAGAAACCTCTGCCAACCCTGAGAAACTGGGGCAGTCTTTTCTGTCTCTTCCCTCTTTTTCTTCCCACTCCTCTGAATCATTAAAACACTGGCTGTGACCATCATGGCCACAAACCCCATCAGTTGTACGGTGGGGTTAATCATCGGTAGAGTGGCAATTTTAGCGCCAAAAAAAGAACCCACCATAGCTGGAGGGGCAAACATCACTGCTGCTTGCAGGTTCACATTCCCCGATCGCCAATGGGAAATCATGCCAATCAAGCTCACACTACCGACAATCGCTAACGTCATGGCGATCGCCGATTGGGTTTCTACCCCCATCACATACATTAACACCGGCAGAGCCAACACCGAACCGCCACCGCCAATTAGGCCCAAGGTCAAGCCGATCCAAACGGCCAAAGCATGGCCTATCAGATTCACTACCATCTGATTTTCCTCATATAGTACTTCGCTCGGTAATGGGTAATAGGTAATGGGTAATAGGAAAATCATTTTTCACGCTATAATCCCCCCATCTCCCTATCCCCCCATCCCCTCTACCAGGAGAGGGGAAAAAGAAGATCTAAACGCGCTGATTGTAAGGCAATTTCCCCAACAACTCAGCCATCATACAGGTATTACTAATCCCGGCAAACATCAATCCTGCACCCACAAAACCACTCAAAAATAGGAACCCAGGAGCCACAAATGCGCCTAACAAAGTTCCCGTCAAAACCAAAGAACCGGCCACAATTTGCACCTGACGCATGATGCTAATTGGAGCCTTGGGATTCACGTGGGTAGGATAGCCTTGCCGTTTCCAGTCCTCCAGTCCTCCTCCCAGGTGAGCTACCTCTTCAAAGCCCGCTAGAAACAGCTTTTGTGCCGCCGTAGCTGAACGATTTCCGGTTTGGCAGTAGAGAACAAAGGGTTTGCTAGGATCGGGAAGAACATCATCCGGATTAAATCGGGATAAGGGTCGAGAAATAGCCCCTGGAATGCGCTCTCCAGCATATTCACTGGGTTCGCGAACATCAATAAACTGAATCCGATCTTGTTCCCACAATTCTTTTACAGAAGAACTGGCGATCGCTTGGAGTTTATCTTGCAGATTTTGATGGCTCACCATAGTTGATTGAAGATTAAGTTAGGAAAAAATAAGAGACAGCATGAATTAAACTAAGACGGGCACTTTGCCACATCTTTCATTAGCGGGAACCGCTTCGGCAATTTTTTTCGGGTTGGGTAAATTTAAGCCTTTCATCAGGGTGATAAAGCTCTCACGGGTTTGACCGGCTAAACGAGGATTGAATTGTTTTTCTTCGCCAATGGTGGATACCATATAGCCTTTATAATCATGGCCGGGATAGACTTCGGTGCGATCGGGAAGGGTAAATAACCGTTGAGTAATGGCATCATAAAGAAGACCCGGATCGCCGCTTTGGAAATCTGTACGACCGCAGCCTCGAATCAGGAGAGAATCACCGGTCAGTAATTTTTCGCCATTCACCAGATAAGCCATATGGCTATCGGTATGACCGGGAGTGGCGATCGCCTGAATCTCCAGTTCTCCCACTTGCAACACTTCCCCATCCGCCATAAAGCGATCGGCACATTGCGCTCCCGCCTGTTGGGGCACAATGGACGTACACCCGGTTACTTCCCGAAGCTGGCCGCTGCCCGTAATATGGTCAGCATGAATATGGGTTTCTAGGCAATAGCGAAGACTTAACCCCAATTCCTGCAACAGTTGTAACTCTCGCCCCACTTGCTCTAGAACTGGATCGACTAATACAGCTTCTTGAGTCTTCAAGTCAGCCAATAGATAAGTATACGTGCTGGTTTCTGGATCGAACAGTTGACGAAATAACATCCAAGTCTCCTTCATTCACGCTTAATTAAAATTATATCACTATTTAGAGATTTAGCAACTTAAAAAACTAAGAAATGATGCTGACTCTCCGATTGGGAAGCATCATAAACTCACCTCTTCCTAGGGTTTGTAATGCCTGCATCAATTCGTGCTAAAATCAGCCAGAATTTTCGCCCAAGAGTCTAAATAATCCCCTTACAACCTTGACCCATTCCTCGAAGGAATCTCACTCTGATGTAGATTCCGCTTATATTCACCGGTGCATTCAATTAGCTCGCCAAGCCCTTGGCCAGACCGCTCCCAACCCTCTGGTTGGGGCCGTTGTGGTTGCGGAAAACGAAGTAGTGGGGGAGGGCTTCCATCCCCGTGCGGGAGAGCCTCACGCGGAAGTTTTTGCCCTACAAGCGGCGGGCGATCGCGCCCAAGGTGCAACCGTTTATGTCAACTTAGAACCCTGTAATCATTATGGCCGCACTCCTCCCTGTACAGAAGCCCTAATTGCTGCCGGAGTCAGGCGGGTGGTCGTGGGGATGGTAGACCCCGATCCCAGGGTGTCAGGGGGGGGAATTCAACGGCTAAGAGACGCAGGAATCGAGGTCGAGGTGGGAATTGAAGAGCCAGCCTGTCAGCGTCTGAATGAAGCCTTTATTCATCGTATCCGCCATCAACGGCCTTGGGGGATTTTTAAGTACGCCATGACCTTAGATGGAAAAATCGCTACAACCACAGGTCATAGCACTTGGGTGACTGGAGAAGACTCTAGACGGTGGGTGCATCAGTTGCGAGGCGCTTGTGATGCGGTGATCGTGGGAGGTAATACCCTACGCAAAGATAATCCCCAATTAACCACCCATGGAGTGGTCGATCGCAATCCCGTGCGGATAGTCATGAGTCGTTCCTTGAATTTACCCCGTTCTGCCCAATTGTGGGAGCCGGTTGCGCCGACGGTGGTATTAACCCAGGAGGGAGCCAACCCGACATTACAGAGGGAGTTGAGGAACCAGGGAGTAGAGGTGGTGGCATTTCCGGAACTGACTCCCAGAGCAGCGATGGACTATGGATATCAACGGGGGTTTTTATCGGTGTTATGGGAATGCGGAGGACGACTGGGAGCAGAGGCGATCGCCTCTGGAATGGTACAGAAAGTGTATGCCTTTATCGCGCCTAAGATTATTGGGGGCGATCGCGCTCCTTCTCCCGTGGGAGATTTAGGCTTAACCCAAATGACTCAAGCCTTGAATCTCACCGAGATTCACTATCAATCTTTAGGCAACGATATATTAATTGAAGGTTACTTCGTGAACCCCGATCCCTCTAAGCCTTAAAAATGGGGACTTTTAAACACAAATGGATTGACCCTTCTGCCCCTTACCAATAACCACGCGAAGCGTTATATGCTCGAATTAGTGATTAGTAGTTTATTTTTTAGTAGTTTGGGATGTCAATTGCTGGCGATCGGCAATCGTCTCGATCGCGCTCAAAGAGAAATCCAGAAACGGAATCAGGAGGAGGAAGAAGTTTTGACCCATTATGAACCCAAAGAACACTTTGGTACAGAAGGACAACCGAATCAAAATGGTTCAGCCAAAGCCAGGGGATGGGAATTTAAGATCGTGCGAGCCAAGAGCGATTTGTTTCGCAATCCGACTATATTTCACCAACTCTGTCGGGAAGAATCCCAAGCGGGTTGGATTTTCTTAGAAAAACTCGACGATCGCCGGATCAGATTTCGGCGCTCTCTGGCGACTCGACAGAAAATCCGCCCGGAAACCCTCTCCTTTGACCCCTATCGATGTCACTACGGATCGTCAGGTCGTGCTAAATTTTGGTTGGCAACCTTTGCCTTTGCGATCGCTCTAATGATCCCAGCTTATGCAGGATATTGGGTCATGACTCAATATCTGAGTGAATCTCCACCAGAGAATGCTCCCCTACCTCAGTTTCTACCTAAATAAAAATTCCGGTTTCTCTTGGCTCTGCTATAGTAGAATCGTTATTCATCTAGGGTCTAAGTCTCTCTAGACTAACCTAAAATTTTTACCCTTGATGTCCTCAGTATTGAATTCACTCTGTTAAAGGTGGAAATCATGAACAATGTTCTTAAAACAGTTGCCGCTTCCGTCTTAGCGACTGTAGCTGTGGCGGCTTCTCCCTTAGCCCTAAAAGCCCAAGATCGTGTGCCCAGTATTCAAGTAGACTACTATCGGAAAACGGCCTTCCAAGAACTCTACGGCGGCAGTTATGTCGGCCCCAGAGAATATGTAACGACAGCGCCAACCGGGAAAGTTTTACCCTTACGCTTTAGTTTACCGATTGAAACGGCAATTTTCCAAGATACCAGCATTAGGTCGAACACCCCGATCACGGATGCTTTTGGAGTAACCAGAGATACCAGTGAATTAATTCGCTGGGCGGAAACCATTGGTGAATGTTTGCAAGAAAAACCCAGACTCGTGCGCGTCTTAACTGGAAATACCATTTATATCAACGATGTTGAAGGTTCCATTGTTGAGAATGCCAATGGTGTTTTAGTTTGTCCTCGATAAGGAAAATTAATCCTGTTCTACTTTGCTCCTCACCTCCTCTTCAATCCCCAAAGCTACTTCATTCTTGCCTGAAAAATGACACAGAGACAAGTTACAAGATTTGCGATAAAAACTTTTGCGTTCGCTCTTCTTTGGGGTTGTTAAAAAATTCATCAGGGGTTGCTTCCTCCACTAATAGCCCATCAGCCATTAACACCACCCGATCGGCTACTTCACGGGCAAACCCCACTTCATGGGTGACACAAACCATGGTCATCCCACTTTGAGCCAGCGATCGCATGGTATCGAGTACCTCCCGCACCATCTCCGGATCAAGAGCGGAAGTCGGTTCATCAAAGAGCATGATTTTGGGCTGCATTGCCAAAGCGCGGGCGATCGCCACCCGTTGCTGTTGTCCCCCCGATAGCTGTCCAGGAAATTTCTTCGCTTGCTCCAAAATTCCCACTTTCTCTAACAACTGTAGTGCAATTTCCTCCGCTTTTTCCTTCTTCCAACGGCGCACCCAAATGGGTGCTAAGGTCACATTTTGCAACACCGTCAAATGGGGAAACAGATTAAACTGTTGAAACACCATCCCCACTTCCCGACGCACGGCATCAATATTCTTGAGATCGTGGGACAACTCAATGCCATCAATAATAATTTTGCCCTTTTGATACTCTTCTAGGGCATTAAACGTGCGAATAAACGTGGATTTTCCGGAGCCACTCGGCCCCATGACCACCACCACTTCGCCTTTGGTCACCTCTAAGCTCACCCCTCGCAGGACATGAAACTTATTGCTGGCATACCATTTATGGACTTCTTGGGCAATGATGGCCGGTTCGGTGTCCACAGGAACTTGATTATTTTCAGTTTTGGTTAAGCGATCGGAATGGGTCATGGTAATAGGGAATAGGGAATGGGGAATAGGGCGTTTTCACTTGAGCCGCAAACTTGGAATGCCCTCTCCCTAAATCCCTCTCCCACGGGAGAGGGACTTTTGCTCCCCTTCTCCTGCGGGAGAAGGGGTTGGGGGATGAGGGGAAACGGTTCGGAACTCATTTAAAAATGCTAAGGGTAATGGGTAATGGGCAAATACCAATTAACTAGCGGTGTTCTGTATTCAGTTTCGTTTCTACCCATCGGCTAACCGAAGACATGGCATAACAGAATACCCAAAAGAGAACACCAATAAATAGATACACCTCTGAAAAGCGCCCCAAGAACTGAGGATTCGCCAAAATAGAATTACTAATACCTAATAATTCTACCAAGCCAGTAATCGCCAACAGGGTCGTATCCTGAAACAGGCTAATAAATTGACCGACGATCGCCGGAATGACAGCTTTCAGGGCTTGGGGTAAAACAATCAGAATCAGGGTTAACGGGGTGCTTAAACCTAGGGCCCGTGAGGCTTCAGCTTGTCCCTTGGGAATCGATTGTAAACCGCCTCGCACATTTTCCGCTAGGTAGGCGGAACTAAACAAGGTTAAGCCCACGATCGCCCGAATCACCCGATCCGGACGTATTCCTTCCGGGAGAAACAGGGGAATCATCACCTGGCCCATAAATAAAATGGTAATCAGGGGAACGCCCCGAATGACTTCAATATAAGCAATACTGAGTCCTTTGACCACGGGTAAGGTACTGCGTCTTCCGAGTGCAGCCACTAAACCGATGGGAAAGCTGAGGGTAATGCCAACTACGGCCGTTAGGACAGTGAGCAGCAAGCCCTGCCATTCATTGGTTCCCACGGGGGTTAAACCCAGTCCTCCGCCAATGAGCCACAGTCCGATTAAAAATACGCCAAACCAACCGAATGACACCCACTTTCCTAGAGCGGGTTGCACTTTACCGACTTGTTGACCGATCCAAGCACTTGCGGCGATCGCCACTAAACAGCCGACCAATAAAGCACGATAGAGGATGGGGGTCGGCGTGATAAAGCAGCCTAGGGCAGCAATTCCCAAGCCGATGAGAACATTACGGCTAAAGAGGGTGAGTGATCGGGCAATTACGCCCCAAGATAAGCCGGAAAAAACACTAATGAGGGCGGCTAAAATCCACAAGCGCCAATATTCTTCACTGGGATAGCGACCCACCATGAATAGGGGCAGGTTTCGCGGGATCACATCCCACTGCGCTGCGGTGAATGACCAGGAGATGAAATTATAGCCCACGGTCATTACCACCCCTAGGATAATGACCGTGGTTAAGCCGTTATACCAGGGACTGAGGAGATTATTTTTAATCCAGTTCACCGGAGTATCGCGCATCTCCGGCGGCGGGGCCATATCGGTTGTGTTACTCGGTATAGAAGTCATTGCAATGGATGATTTTTCATTTCTTCTTGTTTGTTTTGGAAACGTTTGATCCCCCTAAATCCCCCTTAAAAAGGGGGACTTTTTTGATTTCCCCCCTTTTTAAGGGGGGCTAGGGGGGATCAAACCCTGGGGTTTACAATGATCGCTTCAGCTAACAATTTTTAAATTTTAATCAAATTACCTTTCTTGCAGTTGCACCAAGCGGTTGATTTGGTTCATTCCGAGAGAAATAAACAAGTTCATCAGCAAATAGGTGGCCATGATAATTAACATCACTTCTACCGGTCGCCCACTTTGGTTATAGGTCGTATTGGCAACGTTGTAGATTTCCGCGTAGGCGATCGCCGCTCCTAAGCTGGAGTTTTTCGCCAAGTTCATATACTGACTACTCAAGGGGGGAATAATCACCCGCAGGGCTTGGGGAAAGACAACTAAACGCATCAACAAGCCAGGGTGTAAACCCAGGGCGCGGGCGGCTTCCCACTGTCCTGTGGGGACTGATTGAATTCCAGCGCGGACAATTTCGGCAATGAATGCACCGGTATAAAAGACTAATCCTGTTAGCAAGGCAGCAAATTCTCCGGTGAGGCGCAACCCTCCGGTAATCCGTCCGATTTCAATTTCTGTGGGTTTTTCCCATGCAAAGGCTATGGTAATAATCAGCAACGCAGCGATCGCCATAATCCACAAGGCAGTTAACTGGGGTTTTCCAGAACTGCCCCGCTCTACCATTTCCCGGATGCGGATTTTCCAAACGAGCGCGGCAGCGATCGCCAATCCGAGCAACACAGCACACCAAATGGCTAGGGGCCAACCCACCCTCGGCCAAGGGAGAAAAACCCCTCGGTTACTCAAGAAAGCGACTCCCATCACCTCGATGCGATCGCTCGGTCTCGGTAACTTAGAAAAAACCGCCCGATACCAGAAAAACAACTGTAGGAGTAGGGGGACATTGCGGATTAATTCCACATAGACTTCGCTACCTTTGCGGAGTAACCAATTATTAGAAAAACTGGCAATCCCGACGGTAATTCCCACCACCGTCGTCAGGATAATTCCTGCAATAATCACCCGCAGGGTATTGACCAACCCAGCTAATAAAACCCGGCCATAGCTATCTCTAGCTGGGTCGTAAGGAATAATACTTTCCCCAATCGCAAAGGAGGCTTGGGTATCTAAAAACTCAAACCCAAACTCAATTCCCGCACGTTTGAGATTATTAGAAACATTATAGGTTAATAGACTAATGACAGAAACGACGATCGCGATCGCCAACACTTGCAGCGCAATTCGCCAAAATCGCTCATCACGCCATAGAGGAATACTATGCTCATTTGCCGAGGCCATAAGAGTTTATCAAACCGGAGAATCTACAAATCGTCACCAATGATGACATCACTGGTGACGGGGGATTGTTTACTGATAACTGAATTTAGCGGAAAGGTGGAGAATAGAGCAAACCGCCACGAGTCCACAGGTCATTTTGACCGCGCTCTAAATTAAATTCAGATCCTTGACCCAAATTGCGATCGAAAACTTCGCCGTAGTTCCCGACTGCGGAAATTACATTGACCATGAAATCATTATCGAGTTCTAACCCTGTACCCAAATCTCCTTCAACTCCTAAGAAGCGGCGTATGGTGGGGTCTTCACTACTTTGGCTTTGTCCCACATTCGCTTGAGTAATGCCCAACTCTTCAGCTTCGATCAAACCGTAGGTGACCCATTTAACCACATCAAACCAGGTAGAATCATTATTAATCGTTACCGGGCCCAGGGGTTCTTTGGACATGGTGATATCCAACAGAATATGATCGTCCGGGTTCGGTAGGGTACTGCGCCGAGCAATAAGCTGGGATTTATCGGAAGTCATGCCTTCACAGCGTTCTTCTGCATAGGCTGCATAGGCCGGGTCAGCTTGTTGGAAGGTGACGGTTTCAAATTCTACTCCCGCTTCCCGCATGTTATCGGTTAAGTTCAGCTCGGTGGTGGTTCCCGCTTCCACACAAACGGCTCTACCTTCAAAATCGGCTAGGGAGGTGATGCCACTGTCTGCACGCACCATCATGCCTTGTCCATCATAGAAGGTGGTTGGGGCAAATTCTAGACCGACGGTGGTATCTCGGCTTGTTGTCCAAGTGGTGTTGCGAGAGAGCATATCTACTTCACCACCAGAGAGAGCCGTAAATCGTTCTGTAGAATCAAGGTTACGGTATTCTACGGCTTCGGGATCGCCTAAAACGGCAGCAGCAACAGCTTTACAAATATCCACATCAATGCCTGAATATTCTCCGGTTTCGTCCACAAAGCTGAATCCAGGAATACCCCCATCTACTCCACAGATTAGGGTTCCCCGACTCTTAACGACATCCAAACGGCTTTGGGGAGCTGCCTCAGAAGTTTCTCCCCCCATCCCTCCGTCTGTGTTTTCTGGGGGTGGGGTTGTGCAAGCTCCCAAGGGGAGAGCCAGCAGTAGCACAGAGATGAACCAAGATTTCCATTTAGCCATATGTAAAAGGGTTTCTCCTCACTGATACACGCCAACCTTGAAGTAGCCACTTTTTGTCAAGTGGCTTCAAGATTCTTTACTTTTGTTTTCATGATATTAGCAGTATCTGTTCAATATGGTATCCGCAGGAGGATTTTTGGTGTGTTCCAGAACACATTTTTTGGCGATCGCCTCTGCATCCACAGCCGAAGATTCTACCTGATGCTTGAGGCGCTGCAAACAGGAGAACCGGATTCGGGTGAGTCTTGCACCGTTATTTACGGAAAGACTTCTGGTGATAAGCGCTCTTGGGCTAAATCCCGGATTAGGGAAGAACGGGATTCGATATAATGGGAGAGTAAGTCGGCTTCTTCTCCATTGAGCGATCGCTCTTGAGCCATATTCCCTAACAGCCACCTCACAAGACTTGCATCATCAAGCCGGAGTAAACGTTGGGGTTGAGTGGTTTCAATCAGTGACCAGAGCTGACGTAGCAGATGGGGAGTCATAATGATGCCTCCTTAAGGATTTCTTTATAATCATACCTACTTTAAACCTAGAATTCACCGGTTCGACACAAGATCCTATCAAAGGTATTGAAGCTTAACAAAATGATTCATAACTTGACACTCTCAAGAGTCTGAAGGTTTGACTGTTAAGATCGTCTTTACAAAGTCGATTGACCTTTTACCTCAAACCCGAATTTAACGGTTCTTATATCACTAACTCATTCATGGCTATATTATGGCTTACGGCTTAAACTTTGTAATCCTTGGCGGGCGGTTTCGAGTTCTGGCTCTAGTTTGAGGGCTTCTTGAAAGGCTTGAGCAGCATCCGCATCTCGACCGGCTTTTTGTAACATTACCCCTAAAGCTGCCCAGACGCTGGCATTTTTGGGGGCGATACGCACAGCTTGAGCGTAGGAATAGATAGCGGGTTCGTATTGACCGAGGGAACCATAGGTTACAGCTTGATTGTACCAGCCGAGGAAAGAGGTTTGATCAAGAGCGATCGCCTGTCGAGCTGAGTCTAAAGCGCGATCGTACTCTTCCAAATACCACAATGCTACACTGCGATTAGCCCATCCATTGGCGTTATCTGGCTCATAGCGTAGGGCTTGATCGTAGGCTCCTACTGATTCTACATATCTTTGGAGCGATCGCAAAACTCTCCCCCGATTGAGCCAAGCTTGCACATACTCCGGTTGCAGTTGCAGGGCACGAGCAATGGAGTCTAAACTTTGGGCATAGTCTTCCAAATACCAGAGCGTCACCCCCCGGTTATTCCAAGCTTCCGAAAAATCGGGACGAAACCCTACAGCGCGGTTAGCGGCAACTAATCCTTGTTCGAGTTGTCCTTGTTGAGTATAGGCGATGGTGAGTTGATTCCAAGCTGTAGCAATGCCCATTTCTCCCCATGTTCCATCGCCTTTGAGTGCCGCTTCACACGCGGTGATGGCTTCTTCATGGCGCTTGAGTTTATTCAATGTTTCGCATTGCAGCACTAGAGCCAAGGTAGAATCGGCTTGTAGGGATAAGGCTTGATTGTAGGAATTGAGCGCTTCTAAATCTTCTCCCACTTGATTTAATGCCATTCCTTGCTGAATCCAAGCCTGGAGATTTTGGGGATTATGATTTAAAGCTTGATCGTAAGCGGCGATCGCCCCTTCTGCCAACTGAGTCTGATTTAAGGCAACCCCTAAATATTGCCATGCCAGGGTTTCCGACTCATATTCCCAATTCTGATTAATCTCCAGAGCTGCTTGACAAGCGCCAATCGCCTCTTGATATTCTTCCAACTCTAGCAGCGCCCCACATTTATAGGTTAAAACCAGGGAAGACTCCGGTTCTAAATTCAGGGCGCGATCGTAAGAGGTGACCGCATTTTGGTATTCTTGGAGGGCAACCAGAGCCAAACCGCGCTGTACCCAAGCCATTACCGGATTTTCCTGTCCCCAATTCGTATCCAAGCGCAAGGCTTCCTCGCAGGCTTCTAGGGCATCTTCATAGCGTTCTAGTTTGAGTAAAGCCTGGCAGCGATAGGTAAAAGCGCGGGAAAACTTGGATTCTAGACGAGTAGCTGTATCCGCCGAGGCGATGGCTTCAGCATAGCGATTTTGTTGCAGTAAAATACGACTGCGATCGGCCCACACTTGAGAATCTTTTGGTCTGAGAAGCAGTGCCTGCTCGCAAGCTTCCAGCATTTTACCCCCATCTTCATCCACTGACAAATTGCATAAATTCGCCCAATAGTCAAAATCTGCCAGTTGCCGAAAAGGATCGAGAAATTCTAATTGTGCATTGACTCGACTGGGAAAACCGCAGACTATTCCCAGCACTACCCCAGAAAGAGAAACCCAAAATCGTCGTTTACTGCTCACGTTCACCCAACTCCACCTAGCTGACGCTTTATGAATCTTTATCGTATTTTCCAACAAGTTTTGCCCTCTTCCCCCAACCCCCTTCGGCTTCGCTCAGGGCAAGCCTTCTCCCAC
>NZ_JAQOSO010000075.1 GCF_030068505.1 Roseofilum capinflatum BLCC-M114 | reverse complement strand
GCTAATGAATTAGCGTAGTTTCTAGCGAACGAATCGCACTATTCCCTATTCCCTAGCGCGTTCATGTCCGCGAAGCGGAAAGCGCTGTATCTCTAGAGCGATCGCCGATCCATTCGTTCAATTTTGGGCAATTGTTGAGAATAGTCCTCAATATCCACCCGATCCGTAGAATTAAGACTGGTTTGTTGTAGTTCAGTCAGTAGGGTTTTGCTCTGGAGCAGAAGTTGGCGAATATCTAAGCCTGCGTATTCCGGTTGATAGCGACTGAGGCGGCCGATACCTTCACCGAGTAAAATCATGGCCCCCCGTAAGTTTTGATTGCTCAGATGATAAATACCCACGGCAAGTTGTAAAATGCCTTGATAAAGGGTGCGTTCCGGTTCAGAGGCTTCGAGCCAAATGGCTTCTAGGGTATCGTGACAGGCATAAAATTCTTCTTGGTTGAATTGTTCAATGCCGTGCCAAAATTCAGGGGGCAGTTGATTAGACATGGGATGGGGAGTTACTCAGATTCTCGATCTTCTTGATCCAACTGTTCTTGGATCTCTTCTAAACTATGATGACCAGAGGCGATCGCCCGCGAACAAGTCCAACTACTCGGTAACATAGCTGGCCATCCTTTACGGATCGCTTCTGGACAGATGGCATGAATGGTTAATTGACAATCAATCATCTGTACGCCAGTTTTACAGGCTTGTTTTAAGCTTTGCTTGAGAATTGTATCATTCTTGAATTCTAGGGTTTGGTTGCACTGAACACAGACAATATGATGATGGTGATGGGGATAGGGATGATTTAATTCGTAGTGTTTATGACCTTCTGCCAGTTCCAGTTCCCGAATAATTCCCATTCTGGCCATTAGTTTCACCGTTCGGTAAATGGTTGATAAGCTAATCTTCTCCCCCCTTTGTTTGAGCAAATCGTGGAGTTCTTCCGCGCTCAGATGGTTTCCCCTAGGGAGATTCTGAAAAACATGGAGAATGGTTTCTCGCTGTGGGGTTAAGCGCCAACCTTTAGCGTTGAGTTCAGCCTTGAGGGAGGTGGGAGTATAGAGAGACATGAGAAATTCTCAATAACAGTAGTGTTCTTAAAATTATAAAGCCCCAATTACTGATTTGCAAAAAAGCGCTATTATTGAGAATAACTTGCAATGTAGCTCTAGTGAATATACAATATTGACATTAATTCTTACTTCATTACTGATAACTCAAAGAATCCCCGTCTCTTGAGTCCAGGGATTCCTCAAGCTTTTTAAGCACTTTTATACTCGTCTTTGGATTCTGGTAAAGTAAGGATTTCTACTCCAGTATCAGTAACGGCGATCGTATGCTCAAACTGGGCTGAGAGTTTTCCATCCTGAGTGACGGCTGTCCAATTATCGTCTAAAACCTGAGCCTCATAAGTGCCTTCATTAATCATCGGCTCAATAGTAAACACCATCCCTTTACGCAAGCGTTTTCCTTTTCCTCTGACTCCATAATGGGGAACCTGGGGAGCAGTATGAAATTCGCGGTTAATCCCATGACCGACAAAATCGCGCACCACCGAAAACCCATGAGATTCGGCATACTCTTGAATCGCTGCGCCAATATCGCCAATTCTCCCCCCTGGTTTCACGGCCGCAATCCCGCGCATCATACATTCATAGGTTACCTCGACCAACTTTTTGGCGACAGGTGAAGGAGTGCCGACAAAAAACGTCCGCGATGTATCCCCATAATAGCCATCTAAAATCGGAGTCACATCAATATTAATAATGTCACCGTCCTTGAGCTTTTGTTTGCTATTGGGAATACCATGACAAATGACTTCATTAACACTGGTACAAATAGATTTGGGAAAGCCATGATATCCTAATGGCGCACTAATCGCCCCATGTTCGCGAGTCCATCGCTCGGCTTCATCATTTAATTCTAGGGTACTGACTCCAGGTTGTACCATGGGCGCTAGGTGATCGAGTAACTGACTCGCTAAGATGCCAGCTTTCCGCATTTTGTCGATTTCGCGACGTGATAGCAATACAATTGTTTCGCTTCCCATGTTTCTAATATCTCAAAGGCGATGTCTTCACTATTGATCCATGATACGGGAATGAGTGATGGGGAGATAGGGCGGCTGTTGCATTCTTCCCTAAACTCTCTACATTGCATATCACTCTAGTTGGTTGACTTGGGAATTTTGGGCTAAAATCCCGTACTTGGGAGCGAAAACCATGGCCAGAATAAAGAAAAGGGTTAGGAGTACCACGATCGCCCCTCCTGTGGAGATATCCAGGTGATAGCTCAGATAAGTTCCCAGGATGCACGATAGCACACTACTGGTAATGGAGAGGGCCATCATGCGATCGAAGCGGTCAGTGAGTAAATAGGCTGTTGCTCCTGGAGTCACGAGCATGGCAATCACCAGAATAATCCCTGCCGTTTGCAAAGCGGTGACAATGGTTAACGCTAAAACCGACAGCAGGGTATAATACATCAATTGAATATTCAAGCCGATCGCCTTCGCATGATTGGGATCGAAACAGAACAATAACAAATCCTTGCGCCTCAAGCCAATCACCAGTAAGGTAATAGTCCCTGCGATTAAGGTTTGGATGATATCACTATTGGAAATGCCCAACACATTGCCAAACAGGATGTGAAACAAATCCACATTACTGGGAATTTTGGTAATCAACACTAAGCCAAAGGCAAAAAAACCGGTAAATATAACCCCAATAACGGCATCTTCTTTGAGCCGTGTTTTTGATTGCACATATCCTATCGCCACCGTTGCGCCAAATCCAAACAAGAACGCTCCCACCGCAAAGGGAATATTGAGAGCATAGGCAACCACCACCCCAGGAACCACCGCATGGGAAACCGCATCCCCCATCAGCGACCAGCCTTTGAGGGTAATATAACAGGAGAGTACGGCGCAAACTAAACCGACAAAGGCACTCACCCACAATGCTCGGACTAAAAACCCATATTCTAGGGGTTCAATGAGCCAATCTAAAATAGCTAGGCAATAGGGAATAGGGAATAGGGAATAGGGAATAGTCAAGAATCAGCCTCAAAATTTGGGGACAGAGAGCGCAAACTTTGCACGGGTAAACCGCCAAACGTCATCGCTAGGTTCTCTTGGGTAAAGGTTTCTGCGGTGGTTCCGGAGGCGAGAATGGTTTGATTGATTAAAATGGTGCGATCGCAGAATGTGGATATCGAGGCTAAATCATGGGTAGACACCAGAATCGTGTGTCCCTCGTCGCGCAACTGCATCAGCAAATCAACGATTCGCTTCTCCGTTTTCACATCTACCCCAGTAAACGGCTCATCCAATAAAATCACTTTACCCTCTTGAGCGAGCGATCGCGCCAAAAATGCCCGTTTCTTTTGTCCCCCCGACAGCTCCCCAATTTGCCGATTCCGAAACTCCACCATTCCCACCCGCTCTAAACTTTCCATCACCAAGCGCCGATCTTTGGCGCTCGGAATGCGTAACAGATTCATATAGCCATAGCGCCCCATCATCACCACATCAAACACGCTCACCGGAAAATTCCAGTCCACCTCGTCAGACTGGGGTACATACGCCATTAACTGCCGCTTTTGAGCCATTTCCACCCGCATACCACCCACCCGAATTTGTCCTTCCTTCGGCGGTAAAAAGCCCATAATCGATTTAAACAACGTCGATTTTCCGCCCCCATTCGGCCCCACTAAAGCCGTAATCGTTCCCGGCTCAACGGTGCAGTTGGCATTATAGATTGCCAGCCGAGCATTACTATAAGTCACACTGAGATTATTAACCGTTATATTGAGCAATTCAGTTAAAGATGGCATGGTTTTCTCCAAAACAATGAACAATTAACAATTAACAATTAACAATTAACAATTTTCATGTCGGCGACAGCCGAAACAATTCAATAATTGATCTGGTTTGGGGCAGGTTTACAAAGGTTATGGATAGGAATTGGGGATATTGGTAAACCTGCCCCTACAGATTACTCATTACTCCTTAACAATCCCTCCGTAATCAGTTGCACATCATATTCGAGCAACTCTAAAAATGTCGGCACGGGGCCATCTGCCGTAGACAGAGAATCAACATAGAGATTGCCACCAAACCTTGCGCCTGTGGTTTGCGCCACTTGCTTTTGTCCTTTATCATTCACCGTCGTTTCACAAAAAATTGCTGGAATTTGCTTGCTTTTCACGCGATCGATTACGCCTGATACTTGTTTGGGCGTAAACTGTTGCTCAGAATTAATCGGCCAGATATAAATTTCATTCATCCCATAATCACGGGCTAGATAAGAAAAAGCCCCTTCACAAGTGACTAAATAGCGTTGATTTTCCGGAACTTTTTCGATCGCTTCCCGCAATCTTTGGTCAATGGCTTTCAGTTTTTCGCTATAGGCCGCTGCATTGGTGTTATAGGTTTCGGCGTTGTCTGGATCGAGGGTAACAAACGCTTGGCGGATATTTTCCACATAAATCAGGGCGTTTTGGGGAGACATCCAAGCGTGGGGATTGGGTTTGTCGGTGTAGGGGCCTTCAGCAATGGGGATGGGTTCAATCCCTTCTGTTAAGAGGACAGAGGGCACATCTTCTAGGTTGCCTAAAAATTGCTCGAACCAGCGCTCTAGGTTCATGCCGTTATATAAAATCAGGTCAGCCTCTTGCGCTTGGGTGAGGTCGCTGGGGGTGGGTTCGTAACCGTGGATTTCTGCACCGATGCGGGTGATGGACTCAACAGTGAGTTTATCTCCGGCGATGTTTTGAGCGATGTCGGCCAGAACGGTAAAGGTGGTGAGGACTTTCTTTTTGTTTTCAGTTTCTCCAGGGACGGAGGCTGAGGTTTCAGGGGTTGAGTTGAGGGTAGGGGGGACTGTACTTGTACAGCTTGTTAACCCTACGGTGAGGACAAGACCGGCGATCGCCATTAGAGTTCTGGGATAGGAAAGGAGAGACATGGAGACATCTGTCCAGTTAATTTTCATAATTGTTTCATCTTTCATATTTATATCATAATTGTTTCATCTGCGATCGAGAACTCCCCGATCTCCCTCCAGTAGTGACTTCGTTTTGCGGTACAATGATTTCGATTAAGGGATTCAAGGATTTAATTGCTGTTTCTGTGCCTGAACTTACCGATCTCGAACAACTCTCAACTGCCCTCTCGTCGCCGAATGGGAAAACCCAACTGAAAACCATTGAGACTCTCACCACTTTGGGGAGTTCGGGGGAACAGGTGCTGATGGATTTTTTGGCCAAGAGCGATCGCCGTCATCCCACTTGGGTACAAGGAACGGCGTTCCTGAAGCTGAGAACGTCTGAATCGGCTGCTGTACAAGAGTTTCTCAATCGTGAATTTCCCCAAGGGGTGGTTCCCTTAAACACCGATCGCGATGTGGATTACAGTCCCCTACAAGCGCTGTTAATTGAACAAAAGTTTTTAGAGGGCGATCGGCTCACCCTGTTAAAAATGTGTGAACTTGCCGGAGAAAGCGCCATGACTCGCAAATGGCTCTATTTCTCAGAAGTGAATCAATTCCCCCGCACCGATTTACGCACCATTAATACCCTATGGCTCGTCTATTCCGAGGGAAAATTTGGCTTCTCCGTACAACGGGAGATTTGGTTATCCTTGGGCAAAAACTGGGATAAACTTTGGCCCAAAATCCAATGGCGCACGGGTAAAACTTGGACAAGGTATCCGAGCGAATTTATCTGGGATTTAACCGCTCCCAAGGGCCATTTACCGCTCACCAACCAACTGCGAGGGGTACGAGTGATGGATTCCCTGCTGTCCCATCCCGCTTGGACAGATTACAACATAGATTAAAATACAGATTAAAACAGGGAACAGTTGTAGCATTTGGTTTTAGATTTGAGGCTCTTGGGGGTTGACCGGTTAAGATTGCAGACTCAATTTGGGTAGGCCGGGAAATAGCACGGATTCGACTTCGGCTAAGGCTCGATCGAAGTCATCATTAACGATTTGCACGTCAAACTCATCGGCGGCGGCAATTTCGGTGGTGGCGCGGTTGAGACGGCGTTTAATGGCTTCTGGGGATTCGCTTTGGCGATCGCGTAATCTGCGTTCTAATTCGGGCATCGATGGCGGTAAAATAAACAGCCTCATAGCTTGAGGAAAGGAGGCGCGAATCTGCCGAGCGCCTTCTAATTCAATTTCGAGTAAGACTAGGGTTCCTTGCTTGACTTTCTCCTCCACGGTTTGCCGAGGCGTGCCATAATAGTTACCGGCAAATTGGGCCCATTCCAAGAGTTGCTCCCCAGCAATTAAGTCTTGAAACTGGTCTGGAGTGACAAAAAAATAATCTTGACCGTCCACTTCTCCGGGCCGAGGGGAACGGGTGGTCATGGAAACCGACAGATAGATGTCTGGATGGCGCTTGAGCAGCGATCGCACCAAAGTCCCCTTACCCACCCCACTCGGGCCCGTAATTACCACTAATTTTCCTGTCTCAACCGCTTGTATCATTCCCAATCTATTCTGAGTGTTATCGTCTGCTCCCTCAAGGTTCCCGGTTACCCTTTTGGGAGGTAAACCGGTGGGAAACCGTTTCCGGTTGAATCGCAGATAGCACGATATGGCCTGAATCCATAATTATCACAGCACGGGTGCGTCTACCATAGGTTGCATCGATTAATTCTTGGCGATCGCGACATTCGGCGATCGTTCGTTTAATCGGTGCTGACTCTGGAGTAACGATCGCAATCACTCGATTGGCATTAATAATATTACCAAATCCAATATTAATCAGTTGAACCATAGGAAGATGGGGAGATGGGGCGCTGGCGCTCCCTGAGCGGAGTCGCCTGAGCGGAGTCGAAGGAAGCCGATTGATTAAAGATTCAGTTTATTATACATTAGTATCTATAGCACGTATCTATAGCGCTACGCGCTACTCTGAGGTTCAAGGTTAAATCCTCAAACCGTGAGGATGACGACCTATTCCCTATTCCCCATTCCCTATTCCCTATTCCCTATGCCTCCCCGTTGGCCTCGAAAACCCGACCGTAACGACCCAGACTATCGCCGCTTAGATGACCGGATGAACTTTGCTCTCCATGTAGCGATTTATCTGGCAATCAATTCCGGACTCTGGTTTGTGCATCAAATTAAGCCCGATACCCTTCTCTGGCTAACTTGGTTTAGTCTAGGCTGGTTGGGTCTCCTGGCGCTCCATGGCATCTTTATTTTTGCGATCGCCGACTACTCCCCCTCTTCGAGTCCCAAATAATTTCCCCTCATCCCCCTGCCCCCTTCTCCCGTGGGAGAGGGATATAGGGAGAGGGCAAACATCAATTCAACTTAAACCTTAATCGTTATTGATGTCATTCCCAGTAAACTGCCCAATTAACCAGGAAACCAGGGATAAAACAATTGAGCCAAATACAGCCGGAAAGAACCCGGATACGGTAAATCCAGGGGTAAAATAGCCGACTAAAGATAGAGAAATGGCGTTAACCACCAATAAGAACAAGCCTAAAGTGAGAATGGTTAACGGCAAGGTGAGAAGGGTTAAAATGGGCTTGACAATGGCATTGACTAACCCCATGACAATCGCTCCCACGGCCGCTGCCTGCCAACTGGCGATCGCCAAACCAGGGACAATATAGGCAGTGATCGCCAGGGCGATCGCCGCTAAAGCCCAAGTGAGAAAAAAGTTAATCATAATCTCAAACATCTAACATTTGGACTTGGGTTCTATAATACCACCTCTGAAACAGTTGTCATGGCGATCTATAGAGCAAATCTTAATTAATACCAGAAGGGCAATGGAGGGGTTTTAAGTTAGCACTTTTAGCCCACTCCCTTTGCTCCTCTCCCGATCCATTGCTGACGATCGCTTGCTTAACCAAAACTAACATTCTGTTGAGTTCAAATTAAAGCTATGCATAAACGCATCAATGATTAATTACCCCAACAGTGTAAAATGCTCGGACGTGCTGCCGGTTGGGGAAAGATATTTGCCCAGTCCGCTTGGCGCTTTTGGGGAGATTCTGTGCTTAAATTCCAGAGGGTTTCATAGAAAAAGAAGGATACCCCGGCAAATTTTCCTTTTCTAACTTCAGTCACTTGTTGTTCAATTTGGCTCATGGGAACGGAGCGGTTTTTCAATCCCGTTAATACTCCAATTCCGACCGGAATATGATCTAAGGCAACTTGTACTTCTGGTCGCTTGAGTTCCATTTGAAACCGATCGAGGTCATCTCGATAGATTTGAATTAATAACTCTTCTACAAACCCTTGTCGCTCCCAGCTAAACCAATCCTGAAGATAGCGACTATAGGCAAAATGTTGGGGATTGGGAGACAGAGAAATAATGGCATCGGGGCGTTTACTTTTGACGGCGGCAAAAATTCGCGCCATAACTGTAGTGATGCGATCGGCTCTCCAGCGTATCCAGGCTGCATCCTCTGGATTATCTGGAGGCAATTGGCCGTTATGTTCTGATTGATATAATTGACGGGTATAGGCATCATAGCCCAACTCTACGGGCAAGCCAAAATGATCGTCTAACTGAATCCCATCAATATCATAGTGGGTGACTAATTCCGTCACCAAATCCACCATCAACTGCTGCACTTGGGGATGAACCGGATTTAACCAAACTCTTGGGTGAATTCCCTGCATCACGACTTGGGAACCATCGGCACGGTTCGTGATCCAGTCTGGATGACGCTTGGCTAACTCGGACTCGGCTGGAGCCATAAATCCAAACTCCAACCAGGGTATCACGCTCATTCCCCGTTTATGGCCTTCCTCGATCGCCTCTTTGAGCATATCCCTCCTCTGTAAACCGGGGATATTCAGTACCGCACGTCCTGTGACTTCCTCTCCCACTGCACTCGGATAGAGGGTATAGCCCTCATTCCAAACTGTGGGATAAAGGGTATTAAAATGGAGTCGATCCAGTCGTTCTAGAGCATCCGTGAGGCGATCGCTCGAAAACAACACATCGCTATCCACATTGGTCAACCATACCCCGCGCAACTCTGTAGCGGGTAGGGTTCGAGACTGGGAAACTGCTGGAACCCCAGCCAAAACCCAGGCCAAAATTAGACTCATCAACCCAGCAAGTACAATGCTCTTCCTTAGCCGATGACGAAACCATCGCCCTATAGAGGCTCCCCCATTGACAGATACCATGGTGTCAATCCTGGGGCAATAACGATTTAATTTTATCCACAAACTCTTGATGATCGATCACTGGTTTGGAGATATAGCCATCCGCTCCACTCTGTTGAAGAAAATTCTCGCGATCGCCCTGCATCGCATGGGCAGTCACTAGAATAATCGGAATTCCTGATGTAGTATCATCCCCTTTAATCATTTGAGTAATTTTAATCCCATCCACAGATTTCCCCTGATACATGCTATTGGCTAGGGACACATCCATCAAAATAATATCCGCTTCCTTGCGGCTGACGATCTCCATAACCTCATCCACATTTTCGGTATGCTTAACATTGAGTCCACCACGTTTCGTGAGGATTTTGGAGAAAACCCGCGCATTAATGGGATCATCTTCTACGATTAGAACAGTTTTCATGATCGATTCTCTTAATTTTCAACTCCAGAATACATAAAGGCTCAGAGTCCCAGTTGCTAGATTGCTTGGCTAGATACTACTGTCTAGATACTACCGTATGAGTGTATGAGACAACCCCTGCTCTTGCATAGATAGAGAGGAATGAGAAATAGATTGAGCTGCCCATCTCCCCCTAATTGCCGTGTTCCACCGTTACCGAGCCGATTCTAACCATGCTCACCTACCCGATCTCACTTAGATTCATTGTGCCCCACATCCGTTACATTTGGTATTCAGGTTTTCTCTCCTATTTTACAAGAGAAAGACAACAAACCCGAATTGATGGGGCGATAATGCTCCGCATCACTGGCGCGAACGCTGGCCCTTTTTGGCCATCTTTAGTCAGTCAGGTGTACCCTGAAAACTTACCTGAAACCCCATTCTCCATCCTGAGTTCACCTTACCTTCATTCAACCCATGGCTAAACAACTGCGACTTTTCCAAAGCGAACAAATTATTCCCACTGCCTTACATACCGAAATGGAGAGGTCTTATCTGGAATATGCCATGAGTGTAATTGTTGGCCGTGCCCTCCCAGATGTCCGGGATGGGTTAAAACCGGTTCATCGGCGTATTTTATATGCCATGCATGAATTGGGATTAACCCCCGATCGCCCCTATCGTAAATGTGCAAGGGTAGTTGGTGATGTGTTGGGTAAATATCATCCCCATGGGGATCAGGCAGTCTATGATGCCCTGGTGCGGATGGTGCAAGATTTTTCCTGCCGCTATCCTTTGCTTGCCGGTCATGGTAATTTCGGCTCGGTGGATAACGATCCCCCCGCAGCCATGCGCTACACGGAAACGCGCCTCTCCCCCATTAGTCATGAGAGTTTATTGGCGGAAATTAGTGAGTCTACGGTCGATTTTATTCCCAACTTCGATAACTCCCAAGCGGAACCGGTGGTGCTACCCGCCCAATTACCGATTTTACTGCTCAATGGCTGTTCGGGGATTGCGGTGGGGATGGCGACGAATATTCCGCCCCATAATTTGGGGGAAATTGTCGATGGGTTAATTGCTCTGATTGATAACCCAGAATTGTCGGATGAGAAGTTGATGCAGAAGATTCCCGCCCCGGATTTTCCCACGGGTGGGGTGATTGTGGATCGAGAAGGGATAAGGAGTGCTTATCTCAATGGTAAAGGCAGTATTCCCATGCGCGGGGTGGCCACAATTGAGAAAATTCAACCAGGGAAACGTAAGCGCATCCGCGATTGTATCATCGTGACGGAGTTGCCCTATCAGGTGAATAAGGCGGGATGGATTGAGAAAGTGGCCGATTTGGTCAATCATGGAAAGTTAGACGGAATTTCGGATATTCGGGATGAGAGCGATCGCTCTGGAATGCGGGTGGTGTTGGAGCTGAAAACGGATGCTAAACCGAGTGAAGTGTTGGCCCATCTCTATCATCAAACACCGTTGCAAACCAATTTTGGGGCGATTTTTTTGGCCCTGGTGAATGGGACTCCCCAGCAGTTGAGTTTGCGGGAAGTGCTGCAAGAGTTCCTCAAGTTTCGGGAGCAGACTCTAACGCGCCAATATAGCCATGAGTTGGAGCAAACGCGCAAACGGTGTCATATTCTGGAAGGGTTATTATTGGCTTTGCAAAATTTGGATCGGGCGATCGCCATTCTCAGAAATGCAGCCGATGGCACAACGGCAAAAGCTCAATTGCAAAAAGCACTCAAGTTACAACCCGCTCAAGCGGATGCTCTGTTAGCCATGCCGATGCGTCGGTTAACCGGGTTAGAGCGACAAAATTTACAAACTGAATTTGACCAACTGACTCAACGCATCCAAGACTTAGAGCAATTGCTCAATGAGCGATCGGAATTGCTCAAGTCTTTGAAAAAAGAACTGCGGAGCCTCAAGCGTCGCTATGATAATCCCCGACGCACGCGCCTTCAAACCTCGAATCAGGGGACTTCTGCTCCGGTCTCCCCAGGTTCGAGAAGTCAGGCAAAGTCCAGTACATCTCAAGGATCATCAAACCCTTCCAAACGTACCCGAAAGTCGAAATCTTCTGCTCGTCAGGAACAGAAGATGAATGAATTATCTTTATCTCTGGAAATGAGTTATCTGGAGGTTACTTATGGGGGATATGTTCGCCGGGTTCCTGAACTGAGTGCGGAAGCAGGTGAGGGAATGGCTTCGGCTCTGAGTTGTTATCGAGCCGGAGCGGATGCGGATTTATTGCTGCTGACAGTCGATGGCAAAGCTTATGGGGTGAAGGTGGGCCAAGTGCCGACAAGTAGCAATTCCCAAGGTATTCCCCTGAATAGTTTAGTGCCCCATAGTGGCACGGGACAACCGCCGGATGTGGCGGCTCAGTTTGTGCTGACGGAGTATGGGGGCAATCGCGATTTGGTCTTGGTGACGGAGGAAGGACGGATTAAACGGTTGCCGTTGGCGGAGTTTGCCAACCTGCGAGCCAGTGGCTTAACGGCGCTGAAGTTGAAAGAGGGCGATCGCCTCAACACTGTATATTTATCAGAGCCGGGGTCACAATTATTGTTGGCAACATCGGGCGGCCGGATCTTGCGCCTGGATATGAATTCGGAACAAGTGCCAGTTTTAGGGCGCACAGCTCAGGGTTATCAAGCCCTGAGATTACGGAAACAGGAGCAGTTAGTCGGTTGTGTGGTGGCTCGTCCCCAGGATCAGATCCTGTTGGTGTCCGAGATGGGATTCGGGAAACGGGTTCCGGTGGAAGTCATTCGCCAAGGAAACCGGGGAGATATTGGTACACAGGCTCTACAATTTACCCAACGCAGCGATCGCATGGTGGGTATGGTGTTAGCGCCCACGGGGGGCCAAGTGCAAGCAGTCAGCAGCAGTCAACGGTTTTGGCGCTTAGAGGTGGATAAGGTGGAAGAGATGGGTAAGGATGGAACCGGCGATCGGTTGTTTAAGTTACAGGCTCAGGAAACCCTCAAGGGTGTTTATCTGTTGGAGAGGCCGCGATCGAAGTAGGTCAACGTCAGCAAATATGCAACAATTATCTCTACCTCTGGAAATCCCCAATTCTAAATCTGCTCCTAACAATTGGTTTGAACAGCTCTTAGCCACTCTGAGCATCAACCCAGAGAAAAACTGGGGCGATCGGTTTGGTCAATCCCTGCGTCAATATTTACAATCCCAAAACATAGATCCAGTTAAAACCCTGAGTCTATTTTCTGGCGGTGGCGGTCTAGATATTGGCTTTCATGATGCTGGATTTGATATTGTTCATATGGTTGAGCTAGAGTCTAAATACATTCAAACCCTCGAAAAAAATTCTCAACCTGGACAATGGTTAGAAGGCTCTCAACCCATTTGTACAGATATCAGAACTTTTGTTCCAGACCGCGATCTGAAGGTGGACTTTATCATCGGTGGCCCACCTTGCCAAACCTTTTCTGCTGCTGGACGCAGAGCCTCTGGAGTCACTGGCACAAACGAAAGTAGAGGACGACTTTTTGAAGAATATGTGCGCCTCTTAAAACGGCTTCAACCTAAAGGATTTTTGTTTGAGAATGTATCAGGAATCCTAGGAGCCAATCAAGGACAAGCCTGGAAGCTGATTCAAGACGCTTTTCGAGACGTTGGCTATAAGCTTTATTTTCGCATTTTAGATGCTGCCGACTATGGAGTAGCCCAACATCGAGAGCGTTTATTTATTGTCGGACTACAAGAAGGAGAGTATTTATTTCCTTATCCGACTCACGGGTTTGACTCTCTTAATGCTCGACCTTATTACTCTGCGTATGAGGCAGTTCAAGGGGCTGATTCTTCAGAGCAATCGTTAAGTTTAGGTGGAAAATTTGGTCATTTATTAGACAATATTCCTCCCGGACTGAATTATAGTTTTTATACGCAAGAAATGGGATATCCCCATCCAATCTTTAGTTGGCGATCGAAATTTTCAGACTTCCTTTATAAAGCCGATCCCGATCGCCCCGTCCGAACTATTAAGGCAAAAGGAGGCCAGTATACAGGCCCTTTTAGTTGGGAAAACCGAAAATTTTCTATCGCTGAGTTAAAACGTCTACAAACTATTCCTGATGACTATCAAATTATTGGCAGTAGACAAGTGGCAGTTGAGCAAATTGGTAATTCAGTTCCACCTCAATTAGCGAGAATTCTGGCTCTGAGTATTTTAGATCAAGCCCTGGGTAAGAAATTACCTTTTCAAATTGCTTATTTGAACTCTAATCAACCTTTAAGCTTTAGAAAACGCAAAAGAGAATTAACCAAGATTTACGCTCAAAAAGCTAAATCAGCTATTTCAGAACTATTAGAAGAAGGAAAAATTGCAGGAGTCGATCCTTCTGGTTATCAGTGTAAAAAGCAATCAGTCAGGTTTCTATCTATGACGACTTTCTCATGGACAGAAGAAAAAGTCGATCAAAGTTTTCCCATTTATCTGAATTATGACTTAAATTCCTCTGACTGGAAAATTACCGCCAGCATTCATAATGAGGTGGATGAGAGAGATAAGTTTTGGATTGATATTTGTCCCTGTTCGGGCGATCGGGATTGGGTTTTAAGTACAAAATCAGTTAGATTGTCTGGTAAGCAACTTGATAAAAGGCTGTTTACTTCTCTTTGGAAAGCTTTTGAAGAAAAGGTTACTGAAGCTACCGGTAAAGCCGATTTAGTCCAACTCTCTGGCTATTATCAGTATAAGCCTCGTATCAGTGGAATCATGAGTTTCTGTCCTCAGATTAAGGTGGATGTGTTTTGGCATGTAATTCAATGGGTAACCCAAGGTATTGGTACGGGAACTCAACTGAGTACGAAAGATTTGGCTAACGATTGGGATGTAAATTTAGAAGACATTTTAGATTACTTAAAACCTCTAAAATCGATAGGTTATGAAGTGAGAAGTCATAATACTAATCCCCAAATCCCTGTCAATTATTATTTAATCCCTTATGCTTTTCCCACCCTAAATCCAAAGAGCGTTCAACTTCACAAAAATTTATGATTTAGCTATGAGTGAATTATATTTAAGAGTTTACACGAATAAAAGCGAGCTAGTTCTCCCAGATGGAAGTGTGCAAACCTTTGATGAAGGAGAAATGAGTCAATCTGCACAGTTACGATATCAAAAAATATCAGAAGAATTGTCTAAGGATTATTTAGAAAGACAAATTTTAATTTGTAGAGATCGGTGTTCCGATCTTGATTTTTCACAATTAAGACAAGAACATCAGGATCTATTGGAGCGACTACTGAAATCAGTCACCAGTGAGGTGGGTAGAGCTTTAGTGGGACTGACTATACTACAGCTCTGTGTTAAATCGATTGAACCCAAACAAAATATTAGATTACATAAGGGCAGTAAAAGCACAAGGGATTTTTCTTGGCGCGATGGAATTTCGATGCGTTCTCTTGATAAACGATATATTACACCTGTGCTGAGAAAGTATGAATTGCTAAGACTCAATGCTGATGGTTTTATGATGACTCGAAGTCTAGCTGAAAATTATCCATATTCGAGAGTTTATAAGGCGAAGATAAGGGGTGCGCGTTTTGAATGGATCAGTATTGTTGATGCGATAGAGGAAGAAGACCTTGATCCCGCGTTGGGATTACAATACTTGTTATCTCAGTTACTCAACCAAGCAGATAATTTTAGGCAATTGTCTATAAAAATAGCAGATAATCTTAACCTATTTTTAGACTCAACACTTATTAATCAGAAAATAGGTTTTGATTTAATCACAGAACATATTAGCCGCTCGGATTATGCCGCTCGGTTAATGGAAGTTGCTATGCATAGTTTGATGCAAGCTGTGCAAGAATATGAGGGGTTTCCGAATGGTTCTTTAAGACCTCTGTCCCAAATGCGATCGGCGAATAAAAAACAGGGTAATCTTGGTGATATTGAGCTTTTGGAAGATGGAGAGGTGATAGAAGCTTGGGATGCTAAATATGGTAAATCGTATTTAAGAGATGAGATTGAAGAGTTATCTGAAAAATTGGCCGTAATTTCTACGGTTAGACGAGCGGGTTTTGTTACGAGTGTTGAACCTGAACGACTGGAGGAGTTGAACTCAAGATGTGAGGAACTTGAACAGATCTATGGGGTATCCATTCAGGTGTTAAGGTTAGAGCAGTGGATTGAAGAACAGTTTAAGGTTGCGACTACGCTAGAAGAGGAACTGGCGAGTGCTTGGCTCAAAGCTTATGTAGAATCTTTGGCACAGCAACGTAGAGAGATGGCTCCGATTGACGAGCCTTGTTATCAGTGGCTGCTAAGATTAGATGAAATTTTAATGGAAAAATTAGTAAATTAAGGTCGCCTTAACACTGCATATTTATCAGAGCCAGGGTCACAATTATTGTTAGCAACATCGGGAGGCCGGATCTTGCGCCTGGATCTGAATTCAGAACAAGTGCCAGTTTTAGGGCGCACAGCTCAGGGTTATCAAGCCCTGAGATTACGAAAACAGGAGCAGTTAGTCGGTTGTGTAGTGGCTCGTCCCCAGGATCAGATCCTGTTAGTGTCTGAGAGTTGTTTAAGTTACAGGCTCAGGAAACCCTCAAATCAGTTTACCTGTTGGAGAGGCCGCGATCGCAGTAGGTCTTCTCTTGAGGGAGAGATTGACAAGTTACTCACTCGACTTGGCAGGAAGAAAGCAGGACTTTAGTGGATTTATAGTTGTTCTAAATAAGAATGGTACAACACGATATATATACAACGACGGTAGCGGTTTCCAAAATTGGCTATAATAGACACAACTTAGATGATTCGATGGTTTAATATATGAAAATAATTAACAAAAATCAATTAACAAGTGACTTGTCCAATGTGTTGCGACGGGTTGAGGTAGAAGGGGAAGAAGTTTTAGTCACTGATGGCGATCAACCGATTATTACCATTTCTCCCTATAAGAAATCAATCCCAACTTCAGAGTTATTCAAAAATATGCGCGGGAAAGTTAAATATTTTGAAGACCTAACCAACTCAACAACTGAAGAATGGCAGGAAATATAAAAATTGTTCTGGATACTTGTGCTTTGATTTGGTGGAGTTTAGATCCTGCTCACCTTTCTCCCAAAGCTAAACAAGCAATCGATCGCATGGAACAGGATAAAAATGGACTGATTTCATCCATATCAATTTGGGAAATTGCTATCAAAATTAAAAACAATAAATTAGACTTGGGTGTGGATATTGATGAGTATATTGCCACGTTAAAAAAGTCTGATGTTATTCGTTTCGTCCCGATAGATGAAGAAATTTGGCTAGACAGTGTGCGATTATCATGGGATCATCGAGATCCAGCAGATAGAGTCATTGTTGCCATGGCTCAAGCAAATCAAGCTCCTATTATTACCGCAGATCGAAAAATAGCTGATTTCTATTCGCCCGTTGTTTGGTAAGAATATCACGGTCTTTATCATAGAGTATAGATAAGGCAGGCGATAGCGTAGATGAAATTTTAATGGAAAAATTAGTAAGTTAAGGTAAATTTTCAATTCTTGATTGTGTGAGATAATATCAAGTCCGGTTAAACAGTTGTCATTGCGACCGCAGGGAAGCATTCGCGCTTCGCGCAAGCTTCGCTAACGCTACAATTAGCGAGATGGTTGAGATTGCTTCATTCCACTGCGTTCCATTCGTTATAGTCGATGAGGTAGTCACCTACCCCACCTCTACTTCAAAACCG
>NZ_JAQOSO010000074.1:167635-186991 GCF_030068505.1 Roseofilum capinflatum BLCC-M114 | reverse complement strand
CCTATTCCCTAGCGCGTTCATGTCCGCGAAGCGGAAAGCGCTATATCAAGGGATTAGAGGAGTGCGGGCATCTTGCCCGCTTCTTCACCCTTTATCCGGACTTGATATAAAAATTTAGGGAGCGAGACGCTCCCACTCCAGATCAAGCCAGCATTTCAGTTGTGCCCTATTCCCTGGTGGGGCACTATATGTTAATATTTTTTTCAATTCTGAAAATCATGCCCCGTACTGTTGGAGAGGAAAACACACTTATGGAAGCAGCACTGCTGTTGGCAAAATTACCTGAAGCCTATTCAGCGTTTGGCCCACTAATCGATGTTTTGCCTGTAATTCCTATCTTTTTCTTACTGCTGGCCTTTGTTTGGCAAGCAGCAGTTGGGTTTAAATAGAGATTAAGATAAAAGTAGCATCAGAAACATTTGTTTAACTGGAGACAGGCCTAAAGCCTGTCTCATTTTTATGAATCTAGCGTTTGCCAAGGGTATTTTGGAAGGCAGGACGTTGGGATAAGCGCTGAATATAGTCGGTAATGGCGGGATACTCGCTTAAATCGAGTTGGAGCATCACCGGCATGTAGAAGAGAAAGGAGCCGACAGCTACATCCGCAACGGTAAACCGATCGCCGAGTAAAAAGGGCTGATCTTGGAGCCGTTGGTTCAGGGGAGGCATAAAATCGGCTAAGGCGCGATCGCGGGACGCTTCAATAAACACCCCAGGGCCTAAACTAGCATTAGCAAAAATCACCCACTGATTCATCTCGGCAATCTCTTGTACCGATCGCTCCGCATTACCATACTGAAGAGCCAGATACATCAAAATTGCCCCAGATTCCCAGATAGTAAACTCTCCATCGACCAAAGCGGGAACCTTCCCCATGGGATGAATCGCTAAATATTCCGGCTGCTTATGGGCTTGTCCTTGGATGTCCACAGCAATCAATTCGTAGGGAACCTCAAGTTCCTCCAAATACCACTGAACCAAAGTTCCGCGAGTGCGGGGGCCACCATAGAGTTTAATCATTACAGCACCTTATGGGTATATTCGTGTTGCTTAACATTGTCTTCAGTGCGAACCACATTGGTCGTATTCAAGACACGCTTGCGCTCGGTAGAAAAGTTGAAATCTTGGCGACAAGTGCCGATCGCAATTTCAGCTTTAACTGGTTCATGGCTGGGAACCTTATAACTGCGGACTGCGGCGATCGCCCGTTCCACAAACTCGTCACAGAATTGGGCATTCTCAGGGAACTCCCTGGGTTTTTGGGGGGTCTCCTGAACTAGGGTCGCGCCTAACGTGGTTCCCAAAGCCATTTCATAGGACGTGGGAATTCCCTTAAGCAAAGCTTCTAGAGCGGCTGAAGGGATGGGTTCTATTACTTTCACCGAATAGACCTCTCCATCTTCCTTAATAAAGCAAGTGGCCAAGCCAACCACTAAATAGTCTTCTGGAGATACATCGGGAGCGTTGGGATAGGTTTGTTCAACAGTCATAAGGGTGAGGGATATAAATCAATGGGAGGGATATCAACTGAACTGAGAGGAAGCGAGGATTTAGGCGATAATACGACCCATCGCTGCCGCGATCGCCAAAATCGAGAGTAACGGATACCTCGATTCGGCGCACCGCACCATTCAATATGTTGTATCTTACCATCAGCTACACCTGAGTAACTGGTACATGAGCGCTTTTTCCCGAAAGTGAAAGAAGAGGGCTATAGTCGAAAAAAGTAGTCATAAAACAGAATCGCTGTACTAAACGTTTGGTCTCTGACTCAAACTAGCATTGCTAACTCTGAAGTGCTACACAGTCTCAACCCAATATTTACTACCTTGGTTGCATGGGTATTCTTGGGTCAGAAGTTCGATCGCCTATTTCTAACAGGAATAGGGATATCTATTGTCGGTTCGATTTCTATAGTAGCTAATGACTTTTCCATAACCATTGACAAATTACAAGGTGATGGACTGGCTTTAGTTTCTACTGTGCTTTTGGCCGAGTGTCTGCTGATTATGGAAAAACTGCAAACTCAGTTAAGTCCGACTGCGATCGCAACCTGTAACTACTTGCTAGGGACGTTTTTTTCATTACCAATTGTCTTGGTAGCAGGTGATGACCTGTTTCCCCATTCTTGGGGAGTATGGTTGATTGTAATTGCTATAGGTATCGTAGGAATTTTCCAGCAAATTTTGATAACCTATAGCCTCAAATGGTTATCCTCGGCATTGGTAGCGACAATCTTACTGCTTCATCCGGCGATTACTGCTATCCTTGCTTGGGTAATCTTCTCAGAAACTTTAACTTGGCTGAAATTGTTAGGATTTACGGTTATTTTACTTGGCGCGTACTTGACAACCTCTAGCAAAGGAGGAGTGCTTTTTTTAGGTTTTGGTGCGTTACGCTGTCGCTAACGCACCCTACCAAATTGCTACAAAAATGCTCGTTTCATTACTCCCCAATAAAAACTTCCGTCATCTGGTAAGCTTCCTCATCGCTATATTGTTGGGGCGGATGCTTCATAAAGAAAGCCGAAGGCCAATGTAGAATCCCGCCTTTGCCCTGATCCAAAGCCAACTTGCAACAACGAATGGCATCGATCGCTACTCCAGCAGAATTAGGAGAATCCTCCACCGACAATCGCAATTCTAAATTCATAGGAACACCGCCAAAGAGTTTTCCTTCCATGCGGATAAAAGCAACTTTATTATCTTTTTGCCAAGGAACGTAATCGCTCGGCCCCACATGGATATTTTCCTCTTCCAACCTTTCTGCTGTCACCGCTTGTACCGCCTCTGTCTTAGATTCCTTCTTAGAAGCCAACCGAGTGCGGTTTAACATATTGAGAAAATCCGTATTGCCCCCAGTATTAAGCTGGTAAGTCCGATCCAACTTTACCCCCCGCTTTTTAAATAATTCCGTTAGCGCTCGATGGGTAATCGTTGCCCCCAGTTGAGCTTTAATATCGTCGCCGATAATCGGCAAATTCTTTTCTTCAAATCGTTGGGCAAACTCTGGGTTGCTGGCAATAAATACAGGGATATTATTAATGAATCCTATTTCTGCTTCTAGGGCACATTCGGCATAGAAGCGACTAGCTATCTCGGAGTCTACTGGTAGATAATTGAGCAGCATATCTGCACCAGACTCCCGCAAGATTTTTACGGTCTCCTCTTTGCTGCATTCAGCTTCTTGACTGAGAAGGAAGGTATGTTCTGAGTCATAGTCCTTCATGTGATGGGAGAAACCATCCTCAGCAAAAGCACTACCTTTCAAACACTCTTCCCAATAAGGGAGGAACAGATAGCTTTTGCACAGCGTCAAAGCTATTGGCTATATCCATTATTTAGCAATATACCAGGATAGAACCCCTGTCGGCAAAGCCAAACCATCAGCCACCTGAGTAACTGGTACATTCCGACTTTTTCCCTGGGGATTTTCCCCTTACAGTGAAGGTATCAAACATCAAGTCCAGTCAGTCATTGAGGTACAGTCCATGGCTATGCATCTTTCACCTTCTAGTTATGATTCTGGCATGGGTTTATGCCCAGCACAGCATACACCGATTGAGAACATTATCCCCATCGATCGCCAATTGAGCCGCCAAGCTAAAGCTTGCTTAGAGCAAGGGGACTATAGAAGAGCCATTGAGCTGCTCACTCGTCTGATTGAGGCCGATCCCACCTGTGCCAATTATTATCATAATCGCGGCTATGGCTATTTTCAGGAGGGAGAAGTGGAGCTGGCGATCGCCGACTATAGCCAAGCCATCGAACTCAATCCCCAATTGGATAAAGCTTACAACAATCGCGCCAATGCCTACGCCCGTCTAGGGGATCTCTATGCTGCTCTACTCGATTACGATCAAACTTTAGATTTAAATCCCCTCAATCTTCAAGCCTGGATTAACCGAGGCATCACTTTCCGGCAACTCCAGATCTATGAACTCGCCCTCGATAACCTCGATTTTGCCCTACGGATGGGGCGTTTAGAAGGCTATATTTATGCCGAACGGGGACGCACCTACCATCTGATGGGAGATTGGAATTGGGCGATCGCCGACTACCAAAGAGCGATCGACCACTTCCAAAATACTCCCCACCTCTCGGCTGTTGAACAACGTCAACATCAACGGGTTCTCCATTGGCAAGACCAACTACTCAAACCCCTTCAACGATAAGCTGGGCCTAAGTCTAAAATCCCTTAACGATCTACTCTTTCCTTTTTCCACACCACAGAACGCCTTTGGGGATCGATCCGGTGACTTTGTTCAGCCATCACCTGTTTCGCTTGCTCTGGATCGAAAGAGCGGTCAAAATCTTGTTGCAGTTGATTGACCCGATCTTGAGTTTGCTCAACCTGGATCTCAACTATTTCTAACTTTTCTTCTACTGACTGATAATAGGGAATCAGGCGCATCACAGCCCCCGCTCCCACCATCACCAAAACCAGATTAGCACTTAACTTAATCATCGTTTCCCAGGCGATCGCCGCAGCTAAGGGAGAAGAGCGACGGCGGATTCGCTGACGTTGGTTACGAATCCGGCGATGATCGAGAGAAGTTACTGAGCGAGAGGGTCTTTGGGGGGTTGGCTCACTAGCAAGCATGGGCGTTTTAGGTGGTTACAGTGGAAAGCAATTTCTGCCCTGATAATACACCTTAGAGCTAACTCCAACCGCCTATTCTCAAAAGTTTTTTCACTATTCCTCCCACCCGACTCAAAGACCCTCGGTTGAAGCTCAGTTCTACCTTACTTATACAGTTCGGTCGAGAGGCGGAAAGCCAAGATCCCTGGGATTAAAGCCAGAACTAGAGCCACAAATACTTGAGTATCGGATAAAGCCATAATCAAACACTCCTATTAAAAATTAGGTTTGTACAACACTGTTGCTTAAATTGCCCTCTAGGGGAATAGTTTTGTTACATACCGTAACATTTTCCTTAACCGGCGATCGGGTATTGGGTTAAGCTTCAATTAAATCCGGCCGTTCTCAGATCCAGTCGCTATACTGATGGAATTCAAGCGCAATCAATCAGCATTTAGTTGGGAGAGGATACCAGTGGATATCCCAACATCGACCTCAAGTATAACGAGAACTTATTTTCAACGTCAGTTGCGGAGCTTGCAACGGGATGTTCTGCGTATGGGTGCTTTAGTGGAAAATTCTTGTTGTCTAGCTCGTCAAGCCCTCTTTGAACAAGATTTAGAAGCAGCCAATCAGATTAAACCCCAAGACAAGCGTATCGATCAACTCTATCGCCAAATTGAACTTGACTGTGTGACGACCATAGCTCTTCAGTCCCCCGTGACTCAAGATTTAAGGTTGCTCAGTTCAATGATGCAGTTGGTGCGAGATCTAGAGCGCATTGGGGACTATGCCAAAGACTTAGGAGAGATAGCCATTAAGCTCTTTGCCTATCCTCCTCATCCCATGGTTGGCGAAGTTCAATTGATGTACGATCGCTGTCAATCCATGTTAGCCATGAGCTTAGTGGCCTTATCCAATCTCGATGCTCAGGGCGGATTAGAGATCAAAATCAAAGATGATGTGGTGGATGCAGACTATGAACACCTGTACCGAAAATTAGCCAGTCAACGCAATATTCAAGGGGAAATCGAACCGATTTTATTGCTGGTTTTAGTCATTCGTCATTTAGAGCGCATGGCCGATCACGCCACCAATATTGGCCAGCGAGTGGCTTATATTGTTACCGGCGAGCGTCATTAATGGGCGATCGGCGATCGCGTTGATCCCGATTAATGATAAACTTAAAAATAGTCAATTTTATCCTCGGATCATATTGACCAGCAATTCACCAAACGTTAGCAGGTGGTCGCAAGTAAGGGGATATTCAACGGTCTACTCTTCTCGGTTGACCCCAGTATCAGGGTATCCCCAAACAAGGCTTGACGATAATTTCCTCCTCCTGAGTCTTAGCTGAGACCACTGGCCGCAACTGAATCATCTCCATGGGTTTGGGTCGGCGGCTAGTCAAAGAAGAGAGAAATATCCACCTGATTCCTGATTGGGTCGCCCTTAGATTAAGGCTGAAGCGTTTCAATACGGGTAAGGGTCTGTATTCATCAGACCCTTGTTAAGCAACAGCCCCACCCTAAAGGCAATAATTGGATTTAGATCATCCCCATACTATTGACCCGATCTAATCCAGATTTAATTTAGGCCGGTTCAACCTCCATGAACCACCTCGCCCTATCCAGATAGCCAACTGGCTGTAAAGACACAGACAATCAAGGACGTATCGCTACATGGAATTCACGATCGCCAATTTGCTCTCCAATTTCACTGACGATAAACTAATTGCGCCTAAAGTCCTAGAAAAAAAACTAGGCCTACAGGGTGAAGTCAGTTTACGTCAACTGCAAATCGCTCTGGATGCTCTAGAGAAAATGGGGATACTGATCAAAGACCGAGGACGGTATCGCCGGGCCCCAGATCCGGGATTAGTAGAAGGAAAACTGCGCTGTTCGAGCAAAGGATTTTGCTTCGCCATTCAAGATGATGAAGAAGCTGAGGATATTTATATCCGAGAAAGTAATCTATCAACGGCTTGGAACGGAGATCGCGTCTTAGTGCGTGTCCTCAAAGAAGGCTCCAGACGACGATCGCCTGAAGGGGAAGTTTACCTGATCGTTGACCGGAGCATCACCTCGGTTCTCGCTCGAATCAAGTTACAAGAGGGAGAATACAAAGCGGTTCCCCTAGATGACCGACTATTGTTTGAATTAAGCTTGCCGGAAAACGCCACCTTAGAATCGGCGATCGATCACCTGGTGCATGTCTCCATTCAACGCTATCCCCTCGGCCCCTATCCCCCCATTGGAGAAGTGACCCAAGTGTTGGGACTCAATGCGGAAGAAGCGGCAGATACGGAAATTGTTCGTTGTAAACATGACCTTCCCAAAATCTTTTCCCCGGCGGTTCTTGAAGAAGCAGCCCACTTACAACCGAAAGGAGTAGGGGAAGGGAAGCGCCAAGATCTACGCTCTTTGCTAACCTTCACCATTAAACCAGGGGAATATGCCCATCACACAGACACCTTTGATGATGCCATCAGCCTAGAACGCTTAGAAGAAGGCTGGCGCTTAGGCATTCATATTGCCGATGTTGCTGACCTAATTCCCCCTAACTCTGCCATTGATAAAGCCGCCGCTAAACGGGGAGTGTCCGTTTATTTGGGGCAAAAAGTGCTACCCATGTTACCCCCAGAAGTGACCCAGCACTGTGCCCTGCTTAAAGGGCAAGATCGGCGTAGCTTCTCAGTCTTGATCTGTCTAAACGACAAAGGAGTGGTTGAAGAATATACGATAGAGCCGACGGTAATCGCGGTAGATCATCATCTCAACTACCAACAAACTCAAGCCTTGTTGGTGGCAGAAGAACCCCTAGAAGACCTACCAGCAGTCTTGGGAGAAACGATCAAAAATCTCTATACGGTAACCCAAAACCTGCGTCAGCATCGTCTAGGGCGAGGCTCATTTGAGCTAAATTTACCGGATCAGAAATATTACTACGATGATGAAGGGTCTTTAGGCGCTTTGGTGGTTCCCTTCTCCTTACCCGCAAGGGGAATGGTAACGGAACTGATGATCTTAGCCAATCAACTGGTGGCTAAACATCTCAGAGAGTTACAAGTGCCCGCACTATACCGGGTTCATCAAGCTCCCCATGTGGAAGAAATCCATGAACTGATTAAACTAGCCGCCAATTTGGGGATTACCTTAGAACTCGAAGATGAGGACGATGTTACCCCCAGAGATTATCAGAACTTTACGGGGCAGTTTGATGGCACTTCAGCGCAAAAAGTGCTGACCTATTTGCTCTTGGGGGTACTCAAACCGGCGTTTTATAGTATTACGCCCAAACCTCACTTTGGGTTAGCCCTTGATGAAGGATATACCCATTTTACGGCTCCCTTACATCGCTATTCTGACCTGTTGATTCATCGAGTTTTGCATGAAGTCTTGACTCAAGGTCGCGATCGCCGCAATGCTCGTGCTAAAGAAGGGGTAGACCTGATTAGCAGTAGCTGTCATGGGAAAATTAACTGGAATGTGCTGCCCCCCGATACCCAAGGGGAGCTAGAAGAGCAATTTAGTAATATTGTCGCCCATTTGAGCGAAACTGAGCGCATCGCCCAAGAAGCCATAGACGACCTGGATGGCTTACAAAAAGCCGAGTTTATGAAATCCCATACTGGGGAAATCTTCCACGGTGTGATTACCGGAGTTCAGTCCTACGGCTTTTTTGTCGAACTCGAAGATGTGTTAGTGGAAGGCCTGGTGCATGTCAGCTCCCTCAAAGATGACTGGTATGAATATCGCGGCCGTCAACAGATGCTGATTGGGCGAAAAAATCGCAATCACTATCGATTAGGCGATCGCGTCGAAGTCCAAGTTAAAAGTGTAGACTACTATCGTCAACAAATTGACTTAGTAGCCATCAGTGGCGGAAGCTATAGTCCCGATACCTTCGACGACGAAGACGAAGACGAAGACGATTACTATAACTAGGAAATGGGTAATGGGTGGGTGATGGGTAATAGGTAATAGGATCTTAGCCTCCCCATCTCCCCCATCCTCCCCCATCTCGATTAATCATGAACCAACCCTTAATCCTGGGAGTCTCTGGAGCCTCTGGCCTAATCTATGCCGTTCGCGCCTTGAAATACCTGTTAGCGGCAGACTATACCATTGAGTTAGTTGCCTCCAAAGCCACTTATCAAGTGTGGCAAGCGGAACAACAAATTACCATGCCTGGAGACGGGCAAAAACAAAGCCAATTTTGGCGAGAACAAGCGGGAGAAACCGAGAAGGGACAGTTAACTTGTCATGCTTGGCAAAATGTCGGGGCGGCGATCGCCAGTGGCTCCTTCCGAACTCAAGGTATGCTAGTGATGCCCTGTAGTATGTCCACTGCCGCTAAACTAGCCGTAGGCCTAAGTTCAGATTTACTAGAGAGGGCCGCCGATGTACAGCTCAAAGAAGGGCGTAAACTGGTCATCGTCCCTAGGGAAACCCCCCTAAGCGTCATCCACTTGCGAAACTTAACCACCCTAGCGGAATCTGGTGTCAAAATTGTGCCCGCGATTCCCGCTTGGTATCATAATCCTCAAACCATTGAAGACTTAGTAGATTTTGTCGTTGCCAGAGCCTTAGATCAATTTGCCATTGATTGCGTTCCTCTCAACCGTTGGCAAGGCACTTCGACTTCCCTCAGTAACCGAAGGAAAGGTTAAAATAGGCAGATGAATCAAAAAACAGTGCTATTGGGAGTTCTAGGGGTCAGTCTTCTCGTTGTAGCGCAAAATTTGACCCCCTTAATGCCCGTGGTGTTCTTGGGAGGAAAATTGCCCTCTCTCCCCCTCGGTATTTGGCTCTTTATTGCCTTTACCCTGGGATTGATTAGTTCTCGGCTGATTACCATCATCTTACAAAGCTCGAAGTCAGTCAGGGACTATAGAGACTATACAGACGAGCCAGAACCCCGCTCAACCCAGAAGGCTAACCGCACTTCGACACCACCCACTCAGCGCTCCAGCCGTAAGAACTTCTTTTCTAAATCTCAAGACTCTGTTGATTCATCGGTTGATTCAGAAGACGATTGGGAACAAGCCTCTAAACCTCCCCAAGAATGGGAAGAAGAACGCTCTAATCCTGTAACTTGGGGCAATGGAGACCAAGAGAGCGGGAACACTTATCGCAGTCGTCCCCAACCCCCAGAGCGCCCAACCGAAAAACCGAAGGACACGGTTTATGATGCCGACTATCGGGTGATTATTCCCCCCTACGGAAGCCCCCCCCCATCTCCTTCTCCACCTCCCCCTGCGAAGCCAGGGCAAGACACAACCGACTGGGAGCGTCCCAACTCTAACCCCTCGGAAGATGAAGATTGGGTTTAGAGGGATGGGGAGAAGGCAACATCAGAAGTCTCTTTCCCGTGGGAGAGAGATTTAGAGAGAGGGCAACATCAGAAGTCTCTCTCCCGTAGGAGAGAGATTTAGAGAGAGGGCAACATCAGAAGTCTCTTTCCCGTAGGAGAGAGATTGAGAGAGAGGACAACATCAGAAGTCTCTCTCCCGTGGGAGAGAGATTTAGAGAGAGGGCATTATCTATCGATTGACTAAAATTCGAGTTCACCCTCTTCATCCACTGATTCTAAATAGGAAGAGTCATCCTCGGAGTTGTTGGGTTGAGGTAGGGAAACTTTTTCAGGAAGATCAATCAGTTCTCCCCGGAAAAAGTTGGCGAATTGTTCTGCGGCTTGTTTAACTTGCTGCTTTTCCCGTTCTTGTTCTAAATTGGGTGCAGGAGCTGGCGATCGCATCCCCACAGATGTCTGCTCAATCTCTGGTTTTTGGGCTGGAGGAGGTGGATTGAGAGGCGTTTTTTTTTCTGTGCCATCGAGTAACTGAAAGTTCAAACTCAAGGGATGATTAAATGTTTTCTTAAATGCTTCTTGCAGTTGGGGCTGAACTCCTTTAACTAACTTTTGCGCTCCCTTTTTGTTAATACCAATCTGAGCTGTATGATCTTGTAATTTCAATAAAACACAATGCTTGGAAATTAAGACCTTTGTTCCGGGCAATTCTAAGTTATCAATTACCGTTTGCCAAACCTGTTCTAAGTTATCTGAATTAACTGGAGTGATTGGTTCAGGGGATTGCGTATCCTGAACGGGGGAAGGTTGGGGATTAGATTTGGGGGGTTCAACTGGTTTTGGCGCTGGAGAAATGGCGGGTTTGGGTGTAGGAGAAATACTGGGAGCAGGGGTAGGAGCAGGAGCGTTAACAACGGGTGCAGAAGTTGCTTGTACTGGGGGTTGGTTGGCTGAAAGTAAGCCTAATAAAGTGACTTCTAACCAGAGGCGCGGTTGGGTGGTATTTTTGAGTTGGGTTTCGCTCTCTTGCAGATGGGTTTGAGCGGCTAAAATTTGGGGGACGCTAAAGTGTTGGGATAAGTCGATCAGTTGTTGCCAAGTGGAAGCAGTGAGGGCGACTAAATCTTGCCGTTTTGGTGCAGTTTTAGCAATCAGCAAATTCCGGTAAAAACTGGTTAAATTATGGAGCAGGGTTAAGGGTTCTCGACCCCGATCTAAGATACTTTTGGCTAAGTCTAGAATATCAGCATGATTCTGTTGACTAATTGCTTCTAATAACTGTAATAAATCTCGCTCTGGTACTGACCCCACTAAGTCCCAAACCTGTTCGGAACCTACTTCCGTTAAGTCATCGGAACCGACTAATAAACTCAGTTGATCGAGTAAACTTTCGGCATCCCGGAGTCCTCCTTGGGAAATTTGAGCGACTAGGGTGATGGCTTCGTCAGTAATGGCGATCGCCTCTTGAGTGGCAATATGGGTTAAATGATTGACCATCGCCTCTAGGGGAATACGGCGAAAATCGAACCGTTGACACCGGGAAATAATCGTAGGTAATACCCGTTGCGGATCGGTAGTCGCGAGGACAAAAACAACCCGATCAGGGGGTTCCTCCAAGGTTTTCAGCAAGGAATTAAATGCCGCCGTACTCAGCATGTGACATTCATCAATCACATAGACTTTATACCGACATTGAACTGGGGCAAACTGCGATCGCTCAATAATTTCCCGAATATTATCCACCCCTGTATGACTCGCTGCATCAAGTTCCATCACATCCAAGGATGATCCCTTGGTAATGGAGGCACAAATCTCACATTTACCGCAGGGAGTCGCTGTGGGGCCCTGGGCCTGAATACAATTGAGGGACTTAGCTAAAATCCGCGCACTAGAGGTTTTTCCCGTTCCCCTCGGCCCGGTAAACAGGTATGCGGGGGCGATCTTATTCCGGTTTAGCGCATTCGAGAGGGTTTGGGCGATCGCCTCCTGTCCCACCAACTGGGCAAACGTTTGGGGCCGATATTTATGGTGGAGCGGTTCGTAAGTCACGGTATAGAATTATAGTGCTTCGCGCGGCAGAAGGGTCATGGGTAATGGGTAAATGGTATCAGAATCAAGTCCACATCATCAAACTGTAGTTTTTCTACCTGCAAAGCACCCGACTTGAGAGTGTAATGGAAGCGTTCGACGCTCCATCGAAGAGCATACCACTGAGTCACCCTTTGCACATCCTCTAAGCGTGGTTCCTAAATCTGGCAACTACCACAATGGAAGGTAATGGCCAAATTCGGTGAGGAAGCGATCGCCTAAAATAGCCTCCCGAATGCGTTCGGTAAAGCGCACTAATTCCGTAATATTGTGGATCGATAGGAGCGTATACACCAACAATTCCCGACAGCGCCATAAATGCCCCAAATAGGCGCGGCTAAAATTTTGACAGGTATAACAGGGGCACTCGGCATCGAGGGGGGCAAAGTCTTCGCGAAATTGGGCGTTTTTAATATTCCAGCGCTCTCCCCGCACAAAAACGGCTCCATGACGAGCTAACCGGGTGGGGATGACGCAATCAAAAACATCGATACCGGAGGCGATCGCCTGTACCATTTCTTTATAAGTTCCCACTCCCATCAGATAACGGGGTTTTTCTGCCGGTAGAAGGGGTGCAGTTACCTTCACAATTTGGTTAATCAGATCTCCCGGTTCCCCCACACTCACCCCACCAATGGCATAACCGGGCAAATCGAGGGCGACTAATTGCTCGGCGGCGGCGGTTCTCAGGTCTGGATAGACCCCCCCCTGAACGATGCCAAATAATGCCTGATCGGGGCGATTATGGGCGGCTATGCACCGTTTTAGCCATCGATAGGTGCGCTCTGTGGCAGCAAGAACGGCATCTTTGGAGGCTGGATAGGGGGGGCATTCATCAAACGCCATGATTACATCTGCACCGAGCTGATTTTGGATGGCGATCGCCTTTTCTGGAGTAAGATTAATAATTCGTCCATCTCTGGGCGATCGAAATTTTACCCCTTCTTCCTGAATTGTCCGTAAACTAGCTAAACTAAAAACCTGAAACCCACCAGAATCAGTTAACATAGGCCCATCCCATCCCATAAACTGATGCAACCCTCCTGCACGAGCAATCAAATCCTCTCCCGGTTGCAGATGCAGATGATAAGTATTGGCTAAAACCATTTGAGCGCCCGTCCCTTTCAGTTGGGCAGGAGTTAGTGCTTTTACCGTCGCTAACGTTCCCACCGGCATAAATTTAGGCGTTTCCACTATTCCGTGGGGAGTCAAAAAAGTGGCTGCTCTGGCTTGAGTTTGGGAACATTGGGCTTGTATCGAAAACTGAAAGGGTTGATGCATTTTAACAATTAACAATTAACAATTAACAATTTTTAGGTCGGCGACAACCGAAACAATGGGTATAGGTTGGGACAAGAATTATAAATCATGGAGATTTTGAAGAAGCCTCTATCTCTGGTAATTTCAGTAAGACTCCCGCAATAAACCAATAATAGACGGCCACAGGATCGACATCTAGGGGATAATAATAGGGAAAATAGCTGACCATTAGCACAAAAATCCAGAAACAAAGAGCCATTTTCTGCCAGCGCTGATTTTTCAAAGAACGATAGGCTTGAAACGTCAGAAAAACAAGCACCGAAACCACAGCAAAAAAAGCCAGCAATCCTAAAGGGCCAATTTCATAGAACACCTTAGCATGGAAGGTTTCAATTAATTGAGTCGGTGCAAACTTTCGTGCTGCATTTGTCGCCGCGCCAATGCCTTTTCCCCAAAGTCCCTCTTGTTGATTTAACACCCTTTGCCATTGGTTTAACATGAAGTCTAGGGGAGGTGAAACTCTCCAGCGATCGACTAAGCTATCTACTCTTTGCTCCACTCGATTAATAGTTTGAATAATTACGCCACTAGCGAGTATGGCGGCTCCCCATTTTAAGGGTAGTCGTTGTTTTTTAGAGGTAGTTAGTAATTGTAAAACCATAAAAATAATGGGGACTAAGGCTAGAGCAATTCTTTGCCCAGAAAAAACAGCCATGATAATCAACAGTCCGGTACTTATAGCGCTAATAATCCGCCATTTTTTATCCCTATCACTGACATCAATACCAAAGAGAAAAAATACACTAGAAATCAGGAACCATCCCCATTGCCAAGGAGCAACAAACGTACCCGATAATCGAACTAATCCGGCATTAGGGTTATATAAAACGGCTCCACCGATAAAGCAATGAGCATCTAGACTAGCTCGATATAAATATGCTCCAGAAAGGGGTCTACTGCCTGCACAAATTCCTTTAGTCAAGAGTAAATATTGAATAAATCCTAGGGCGCAACACATTAAGATGAGAACAGTGTGCAGCCGCAGAAAAAAGGATAATTCTTCTTTTCCATGAATCAAATAATAGGCGCAAATCATTAAAGGGATATAGCTTAATAGGGTTTTAATCCCCACAATTCCCATGAGGGTTTGATTGCCTAGGGTGGGATTGAAGCTTTCGCTAATGATGTTAATCCAGAAAAAGTGAGCGAATGTAATCAAAACTAGGGCAAATAGGGGAAGGTAGAGGGGTTTTATTTTTTGCCAGAAGGGTTTTAGATAGTCGCGATCGTGAATGAGAATGGAGAGAAGGGCGGGGACATAAAAGAAATCTTTAACTAAGTGGAGTAGGGGGTTACTGTTGGCGATCGCATGGGTAACTGTTCCCCCAAAGGGCATATAAATCAAAAAGGCCCAAAGTCCTAGGGCAGGGTAAGTATAAGAAAATCCCATCACACCCCCAACCATACCCGCAAAAATACCGGAAATCAAACCATCGAGTAGGGTGAATAATATCCCTGGTAAAAGGATAAAGGCGGTTAGTTGAATTAGTTCTCGGCGTTCCATGAGAGGATAGGGAATGGGGAATGGGGAATAGGGAATAGGGGTTTTATCCTTTCCTTGCTCAAAAGTAGGCACAGTCCAGGAAATTCTTCATTGGGCTAATGATGAACCTGCTCTATGGTACTGTGCCAGTTTGTAAATGTCCCACTGATGCAATTTTTAGGAGTTTAAAGCGGTTTGAATCCTTTCTTGCAGAACAGCAACTACATCGTCTAGAGCCACGTCCTCAGAAGCGAGGGTTGCCCGTTCTACGAACTCCACTTTACCGGATTTGATGGCTCTACCGGTGACCAAGCGATAGGGAATGCCAATCAGGTCGGCATCTTTGAATTTTACCCCGGCTCGCTCATTGCGGTCATCGAGTAAGACTTCAATTCCGGCTTGCTGCAAGTCTTGATAGAGTTTTTCGGCGACTTCCATCTGTTTAGTATCCGTAATATTGGGAACACAGATAATCACCGTATAGGGGGCGATCGCCACCGGCCAAATGATGCCATTCTTATCATAAGACTGCTCCACGGCTGCTTGAGCGAGGCGAGAGACTCCCACCCCATAACAACCCATAAAACAGGGTAATTCTTCCCCCTGTTCGCTGGTAAAGGTGGCATTCATGGCTTGAGAATATTTGGTTCCTAACTGGAAAATATGACCGACTTCAATGCCTCTGGCGGTTTGTAATCGTTGCGTCGGATCGTGAACGGCGCGATCGCCTGCTTTTGCGGTACGAACATCTATAATGCGATCGGGTAAAACAAACTGTTCGCCCCAATTTGCACCCATCACATGGTATCCCGTCTCATTGGCTCCCGTCGCAAAATTTTTCAACTCTACCGCCGTTTGATCCACCAACCGCAGGAACTTCGGCGCTAAATTCTCTTGTTTAGAAATATACTCATCCCCTAACCCCGGATCGATATACCCCAAGGGTAGAGGTTTTGTTGCCCATTTGCTCTGCGCTTCCGGATCGGGAACCGTGAGCGCCAAAACTGCCTTCGCGCCGTATTCTGGAGCTAGAGCGGTTAACTCATTAGAGAGCTTCACCTCATTCACATCCTGATCGCCGCGAATACTCACCAGCACCAATACGGTCATGCCACTATCATACACAGCCTGATAGAGAACATTTTTTACTGTATTGGTGGCATCACAACCGAGCGCTTCACAAAGCGTGGCAATGGTATTTGTATTCGGTGTTTCCACCTTTTTATACTCTGTAAATGGGGACGGTTGAGCATCCGCAGGCAAAGACACCGCCTTCTCCACATTGGCCGCATATTGGCTATCTTCCGTGTAGAGAACCTCATCTTCTCCAGCCTCAGCCAACACCATAAACTCTTGGGAAACGCCGCCCCCAATGGCTCCAGAGTCTGCTTGTACCGGCTGGAACTTCAGACCGCATCGCCGTAGCATATTCCGATAGGCCCGATCCATATCCTGGTACGTCTGTTTCAAACTTTCCCGGTCAGTATGAAACGAGTAGCCATCCTTCATGATAAATTCCCGACCGCGCATCAAGCCAAACCGGGGGCGAATTTCATCCCGGAACTTAGTTTGAATTTGATACAGATGAACCGGTAATTGCCGATAGGAACGAATCATATCACGGGCGATCGCCGTAATCACCTCCTCATGAGTCGGCCCCAACCCCAACTCCCGCTTTTGCCGGTCTTCCAAGGCAAACATAATCCCTTCTGCCTTCGTATAGGTTTCCCAGCGTCCCGACTCTTGCCAGAGATCCGACGGTTGCAGTTGGGGAAGCAAGCATTCCTGGGCCCCCGTAGCATTCATTTCCTCGCGCACAATTTGGGAGACTTTTTGCAAAACCCGCCACATTAGGGGAAGATAAGCATAGAGTCCGCTACCAATTCGACGAATATATCCCGCTCGCACTAATAATTTGTGACTAGGAATTTCTGCTTCTGCTGGGTCATCTCGCAGCGTATTAAACAGCATGTGTGACAGTCGCATTCTGTATTGCTCCCACTTAGACCAATTCTCCATTATCTCACAAGAAGCAATCATTCAGAAACCGGGTTTCTCATCAACAATCTGGATCTATTCAAGGATGCTCACTGCTGATGAACATCAACAGATCTGCATCGCCTACTCGAAATGACTCATAGGCCCAAGGTTCATCTCCCTTGAGTTTAATGATAGTTTATACAACCCGTTCCGCGTGCGGCCGCTTGTTAGGCAAGCTACGAAGACCTAAATGCTAAACTAAAACCAAGCTCAATACATACCGCTTTCTCAATCTCTTCCCAGTAAATCTCCTCTAAATCACCCTGTTTATTTTTAATTCTCTGGGCATCCACAGCTCTCATTTGACTTAAGTTGATGTGTCGATCTTTATCTAATCCATTCTTGGCAGTCGGTGTAACATTCACAACAAATGGATAACTTTTTGCTCCGGGCAATAATGGAGCAACTATTGTCGTTGCCCCATTTTGGTTGCCAATATCGTTTTGCAAAATCAGACAAGGGCGCTCTTTATCAGTCTCATAACCAACAACAGGGTTGAGAGCGACCCACCATATCTCCCCTCGCTTGTAGGTTAAGTGTCCGTTAGGCATTTAAACCATCGCCTACTGCAACATCCCATACAGAAATTTCCTGTTGCAACTCTGGGTCATTAGCCTGATCTTTGTAAGCATCTTCTAGCTCCTTCATAAAAATCCTCCTCTTTTCTTGCCTGAGAATATTATTTATGAAGCTGCTACGATTGCTTGCTAACCGATCTATAAAATCTAGAACTTCGTCATCCAAGGTTATGCTGACTTTCTTACTCATAGTTGCAAACTGTCTGCGACAGATTGGTATGACTATATCATCATACTACCCAATCCTATGCTAATGGTCAATAAATGAATTGCAGGCAGTGGGTGTTACCTTAATCGATTAGGTGGATAAACATGCTTAGAGACTGGATTACCCTCAATAACATGGTCTTGGGTGGCAGAGAGGGGATAACCTCGGATAGCAAAGCCAATCAGTTGATTGATCGACCAAATCATAGCAGAAACGGCGATCGCATTACCCATTAATCGTCTACAATAATCATTAACCCCCCCCATTGTTAATTTTTAATCGAAATGTCCTCAAAGGGTCGCCTCTCTCGCTATGTGCGCTTGGCCTTTGTCGCTCTGGCGTTCGTTTTGTATCCCTACTTGGTCAATCAACTTCCTGCCTTAGAAGACCTGCTCAAAGATGTGCCGCCTATCATGCTGATTATTGCTGCGTTGATATTTGCGGCTGTTGTTGTTGTCGGGCCAGAATTATTAAACGAAAAAGAGAACAGTAGCGAGGAGTTATGGCAAAAGTTCGCTCAAGGAAATCAGGAAAAGATTAGAGAGCGACTCAAAGGCAATCTCTATCAAGACTGTTATATTCCTCTGGATTGGGATGATTCTCCCATAGACTTAGATCAACCCGTTACTCCATCTCAACCGTCTCGGAGTCAACGGTTGCTGGTTTTAGGAGAACCGGGAAGCGGCAAAACCACCCAACTGCTCAGAATCGCCCAAACCTGGGCAAAAAAGGCTGCCCAGAACCCAGAGAAACCCATCCCGGTAATTTTTGAGCTGTCCACCTGGCGTGAGGAGAAAATCCTCGATTGGATGGTGGAACAGATGGCAGGGATGTATGGCTTAAAGCCTGAACTTTGTCGTCAGTGGCTATCAACAGACCGGATTATTCCCTTGCTCGATGGTTTGGATGAGCTAGGACAAGAGAGGATGAAAAAAGCCATTCATGCCATTGAGCAGTTACAAGACGATTATCAGCAGCAGAAAAAATTCTTAGTTATTTGTTGCCGGGTTAAAGACTATGAAAGCACGACTACAGAGACGGAAACTGAACCCAACTATCGCCTGCGGTTCCGCAAACTTGACCGAGCGGTAAGATTGCGCCAATTAACAGATGAGCAAATTCAGCATTATCTAGACCAACGTAAAGCCTCCCATCTCTGGGAAGACTTAGGGACTCATCCAGAGTGGAAGCAATTGGCCAAGAATCCCATGTTCTTGAATCTGATGCCCATTGCTTACCCTCACCCGGAACGGTTGCCAGGGGATGCACCGGAAGATGTTGCGGCTTGTCAAAAGCAGCTTTTTGATGCATTTTTGGCGAAAAAGCTGCCCCTAGAGGATTATTCGGCCAAACAAGCCAGGCATTATCTGGCTTGGTTAGCCGCGAGTATGGGCAAAGAAGGCATTAATCAACGGGAGTTTTTGATTGAATCCTTGCAACCGACATGGCTAGAAAATGCGCGGCAATACCGACACTATCGCCTGATTGGAGGGCTGATTTTCGGGCTGATTGTCGGGCTGATTGGAGGGCTGATTGGAGGGCTGATTGGAAGGCTGATTGGAGGGCTGATTGTCGGGCTGATTGGAGGGCTGATTGTCGGGCTGATTGTCGGGCTGATTGTCGGGCTGATTGTCGGGAATACCTCCATTCAATTAACAGAAGCCCTCGATTTATCTTGGCAGGGAATCAAGCGCGGATTACGTCAAGGGCTGATTGTCGGGCTGATTAGAGGGCTGATTAGAGGG
>NZ_JAQOSO010000074.1:139169-167535 GCF_030068505.1 Roseofilum capinflatum BLCC-M114 | reverse complement strand
CTGATTGTCGGGCTGATTGTCGGGCTGATTGTCGGGCTGATTGTCGGGCTGATTGTCGGGCTGATTGGAGGGCTGATTGTCGGGCTGATTGGAGGGCTGATTGGAGGGCTGAGAGCCGACTTAAAAGTAAGACAAAAGCCCAATGAAGGCATCTGGGAAACGAGAAATAAAGTCCTGATTACCATCGGGTTAGCGATGCTCCTGTGCCCGCTCATGTTTATTGTACCGAATTGGGCGACGGGACAAGAGTTTCATGTACCGACTACCTTGATTTTCGGGGTAGGAATGGGAATAATACTCGGATTTTTGGCTGGGGGTGGTGTTGCCTTAATCCAACATTTTGCCCTGCGTTGGGTGTTGTCTCGTCAGGGAAACATGCCTGGGAATTATGCACACTTTCTCACTCAAGCCAGTCAAGCAGACATCTTAAAACAATCGGGGGGACGGTTTCGCTTTTATCACGACACACTGCGGGAACATTTAGCCCAAGAAGTCACCCTCCCTGCCTATACCCTGCCCCCACACCAAATAAATTGGGGTTTAGTGTTGATATTAGTCTTCATGGCTGCTTGGTTGCCCAGAAGCATCGATACGTTTTCTGCTCAACGCATTGCTAACGTGGGACTAGAGGCAATTTTACGCCCTCAAGACACCGTATTTATTGACTCCTTAACCCACCGTTTTCGTCCGTTCCATCGAGGCAATGTGATTATCTTTGAGATGTCAGAATTGAGGGTTATCAAATACATTATTGCCCAACCCCAGGAAACCCTGGCAATTTCATCGGGTGAAGTCTTCATCAATGATGAACTCCTCGATACGGGTTCCATCCAGTTACCCCCCACCTTTAACCAACCCCCCATCACGCTCAACGCCGATGAATATTACGCCATTGTCACCGATCGCGATTATACCGGCGACTTTACCGGTCAAGTGGTCTCCCGCCAACAAATTCGCGGTCAAGTCATTTTCCGCTTCTATCCCTTCCATCGGTTTGGTTCAATGAACAATTAACAATGAACAATGAACAATTAAATCCGAATCATCAGTTCCACTATGTCATTGCGAGTGGAGCGCCAGCGGAACGAAGCAATCTCGATCATCTCGCTAATTGTAGCGTTAGCGAAGCTTGCGCGAAGCGCGAATGCTTCCCTGCGGTCGCAATGACAACTGTTTAACCGGATTTGATATAACAATTCAAATCCAGAAACCGGGTTTCTAACGTAGCTTCTGGTTGAAGTTCGCAACTTGCGTAGAAATCCGGTTTCTTTAGCCCTCATCCCCCAGCCCCCCTTCGGCTACGCTCAGGGCAAGCCTTCTCCCGTGGGAGATGATCATGAGTGCTTACAGCGCTTCGCGCTAGGGAATAGGGAATAGGGAATAGGGAATAGGGTTGTGGTACATGGCTTTGAGCCTTTAAAGCTGTACACCATAACAGCGCAAAGCGCTGTATCTAATGATTAGTTTGAATAGTCAACCATTTTTGTCATTAAATAATTCAGAATCCCAGAAGATAAAAAGTGCTAAAGTTCAAGGAGATTGTTCTGTCCACTCACAGTGGGATCGCTCTGGCGGTTGGAAAAGTGTCTTGAAGAATTTTCGTTTACTGACTCAGCCAACCCTTCTGTTTTGGTCAATTGTTCCGTGGTTAGATACAGAAAAGGGTATCAAGGGATTTCAGGAGTGCGGGCATCTTGCCCGCTTGTCTTTTCCCATTCACCGGACTCGATATCACCCGGTAATCTCACTGTTGGCTTTGATGCACCCAAACAACAATACCATCGGCGAGAGTCTCGGCTAACTCTTGTTGAGATTGGGGATCGACGATCCACTCAAATTCCCAAGGGTTAATCATAAAGCCTAACTCTAACAGAACTGAAGGGGCGATCGCCGGACGAGCCAGAGCTAAGTTATTCCAAAATACCCCATAGGAGGGCCGGTTAAGTTCCTCCACTAAATACTGATGTAAAAATACCGCTAAACTATGAGCTTGGGGATGATACCAAAACATGCCGATTCCTGCCGTATTCTCCGCATCTCCGGCATCGGGCAGAGCATTATAATGGATGCTCAGGGCGAGATCTGGCTCTTGCGCTTCAATAATCTCCACTCGGTCATGGGGCCAGAGGTCATCATCCCCTTCGCGGGTCATCAATACCGTGGCTCCCCTCTGCCGTAGCTCGTCCCGCAACAGCTTAGAGACGACCAAATTCACATCTTTTTCCGGATAGCCATTTGGCCCCCTTGCGCCCAAATCATTCTCGCTGCCATGGCCGGGATCGAGTAAAATTCTCATCCCCTGTAAGGGTTGCGAGGATGAGCCAGAAGCCTGGGGAGGATGGCGTAACGACAAAATTAAGGTTGTGCCCTCATAACGGAGCTTGTAGCCCCATTGTTGCTCTGTTTTGAGGGCAAATGTATAGTCGATGCGGGTCGGTGAAACCTGTTCCCAGTCTAGGCGCTTGATTAACGGGCCATCATTGAGATAAATGGTATCGGTTTGGGCGGTCGTATTATACAAACTCAGGGTGATACTATTTGGGCGCTGCTGAATGCTGACGGGAACCGGTACTTGCAGAGGAAACACAACTTCCGTCCATCCAGAGGTTTGACGACCCCGAATACTACGGATACGGGAAATGGGAGGGGCGGCACTGGAAAAGATCCGTGTTTCTTCGCGCTTGATCCAGGCTCCATAGTCTAATCTGAGCCATTCCCCTTCTTCGGCGGTAATTTGGGCGCGGGTTCCTTTGGGAAGGGGCGTTAACCGGGAATAGTTGGTACTGGGGCCGGTGCGAGCGACTCCATTTTCGGCGGTGACTTCGGCAATTTGAAATTCGACAGGGGAAAGGATAGATATTTCTCCCGGAGCGGCTTGAGTAAGGGTTTGTCCGTTCAGACTCAGGGTAAATTGGGGTTTGCCTAAAGTTTGCGCTTCTGAGGTGAGGGGAAGGGTGGCACAGCCTTTGTAGGTAGTGCTTTCGAGGGTGGTGGGTTGATTTTCTCCGGTGAGGACAGCAGAGTTTGGCGGCAGTTCGGGAAGGGAGGACTGGGGGGTTAGGGGTAGGGTTTGTTGTCCTAGGGTAACGGTGACGGTGGCTTGGTTAGGAGCAATGGCCGAAAAACAGACTTGTTCACCTGGAGGTTTGGCGATGTTGACGCTAGGAGTGAGCGATCCTTCGGCAAAGTTGACACCGACGGGAGCGGGAGGAAGGGCAGAGTTGCGGATAATAGTAATCTGCTTTTCCTGGTTACCATGACGCAGGGTAAAGGTATTCTCGCCCATTTCCAGGGGAAAACTGGGGGCAAAATGGCCGCCAGGGGAGCGGGAAATGACTTCACCATTAACGCGAACTTCTCCACCCACGGGAGCTGTACCAATGAGGAAGATGCGATCGGCGGTGGTTTGATGGCGATCGCCAGGATAAGCAATAAAGATGTCAGAATTGGCAACAGCAGGAGCGGCGGCGATCGCCACCGTACTCAGAACCAGAAGAGAGGATAAAGCAAATTTCACAGGATTATCAATATTATTCATTAATTTCAATGCCAGCAGCTCGCAATTGGGCGGCTAGGCGATCGGCTCGTTGCCGCTCTTGCTCGACTTTCTCTTTACCCCAGAGCAAGAGATTGCCCTGTTCATCCCACCAGCGTAGCCAATAGCTCTCTAGGTTTTCTCGACTCCCTTGCCACACTCCTAGATATAAACCCATTTCTGGTATCCAAAATCGTCCGTCTGGATTCGGAGACTGGCGATCGTAGCGTTGCTGGTTGCCTAAACGATAGAGTTCTAATTCTCCCGTTTTCGGGTCAAAAATGCCGTAATTGGGCACTTGCAGGATTTGTTCGTAATAGAAATACTTGCCTGGGGGATAGGTGGCTTTTGTCGAATATTCCCCCCCGTCAGTATCCGATAAAAACTCTAGGACAACAACGGGTAGATCTCCTTGTAGGTTTGGCGTATAACTGCGGATTACTTCTGGACGCTCAACGCTGATCTGGGGGATATAAGCCCAATCGGGAGCTTTAACGACCATTTTGCCATTGACTGTGGCACAGATGCCATAGTTAGTAGGCGTTAGGGCCTTTTCGGGTAATTTTCCAGCTTGGTCTAAGCTTTCAGTGAGGGCAGCAGCTAGGGCGGGTTGATGAATATTATCCACGGGATCGTCGGGGAGTATAAAGTCCTCCGGTAGTTTTTCCCAAGTAATTTTATAGGCTGAGGAGCTGGCTATCATGGTTTATGGTTCATTATTCATTGATTTCAATGCCTGCGGCTCGCAATTGGGCGGCTAGGCGATCGGCTCGTTGCTGTTCAGCATCGGCTCGTTGTCGTTCAGTTTCAGCTTGCTGCCGTTCAGTTTCGGCTCGCGATCGCTCTTGCTCGACTTTCTCTTTACCCCAGAGCAAAAGATTGCCCTGTTCATCCCACCAGCGTAGCCAATAGCTCTCTAGGTTTTCTCGACTCCCTTGCCACACTCCTAGATATAAACCCATTTCTGGTATCCAAAATCGTCCGTCTGGATTCGGAGACTGGCGATCGTAGCGTTGCTGGTTGCCTAAACGATAGAGTTCTAATTCTCCCGTTTTCGGGTCAAAAATGCCGTAATTGGGCACTTGCAGGATTTGTTCGTAATAGAAATACTTGCCTGGGGGATAGGTGGCTTTTGTCGAATATTCCCCCCCGTCAGTATCCGATAAAAACTCTAGGACAACAACGGGTAGATCTCCTTGTAGGTTTGGCGTATAACTGCGGATTACTTCTGGACGCTCAACGCTGATCTGGGGGATATAAGCCCAATCGGGAGCTTTAACGACCATTTTGCCATTGACTGTGGCACAGATGCCATAGTTAGTAGGCGTTAGGGCCTTTTCGGGTAATTTTCCAGCTTGGTCTAAGCTTTCAGTGAGGGCAGCAGCTAGGGCGGGTTGATGAATATTATCCACGGGATCGTCGGGGAGTATAAAGTCCTCCGGTAGTTTTTCCCAAGTAATTTTATAGGCTGAGGAGCTGGCTATCATGGTTTATGGTACTGGGAAGGGTCGTTGATTATTATATCAAGTTTGGATGGGGGAGGTCGCCGCGCCCTGAGCGGAGTCGAAGGGAGCGCCCAGGTTCCCCCATCTCCTATATCACGATAAGGCTTTCAGCAGGGCTTCTCCCATTTCCCGACATCCGACTAACTTCTGTCCCTCGGACATAATATCGCCCGTGCGATACCCTTGATTCAAAACGCTTTGTACCGCGTCTTCGATCGCCTGCGCTGCTGCTGGTTGATTCAATGCATACCGCAACATCATGGCTGCACTGAGAACCTGAGCCAGGGGGTTAGCCTTATCTTGTCCGGCAATATCGGGGGCTGATCCATGGACGGGTTCAAAGACTCCGGGGCCCGATGCGCCTAAACTAGCCGAGGGTAACATGCCAATACTGCCGGTTAACATGGCGGCGGCATCGGAGAGAATATCCCCAAATAAGTTACCGGTAACGATGGTATCAAATTGTTTGGGCGCTCTCACCAGTTGCATGGCGGCATTATCCACATAGAGATGGGAGAGTTGGACATCAGGGTATTGGGAAGCCATGGCAGTAACGCGATCGCGCCAGAGTTGCGATACTTCTAATACATTGGCCTTATCCACCGAACAGAGTTGACCGCTTCGCTTTTGGGCGGTTTCAAAAGCAACTTTGGCAATGCGATCGATTTCTCCTTCCGTATAGGCCATGGTATTCACGCCCCGTTTTTGCCCAGTTTCGGTCTCAAAAATGCCTTTCGGTTCGCCAAAATAAACCCCACCGGTCAATTCTCGCACCACCATAATATCAACGCCTTCCACCACTTCCCGTTTCAGGGTTGAAGCATCAATCAGTTGGGGTAAAATGGTTGCCGGTCGTAGATTGGCAAATAATCCTAACCCCGATCGCAACCCCAATAATCCCGTTTCCGGTCGTTGATGACGGGGCAAATTATCCCATTTATAGCCCCCAATGGCTGCCAGCAAAACCGCATCACTCTCACGACAGATGTTCAGGGTTTCTTCCGGGAGAGGGGTTCCGGTAGCATCAATGGCAGATCCACCGATGAGAGCTTCTTGAAACTTAAACTCTAAATCAAACTTCCCGGCGATCGTCTTTAAGACATCCACCATCACAGCGATAATTTCTGGGCCAATGCCATCCCCTGGAAGTAACGTAATCTGGTAATGCTCAGTCATAACCATTAGGGTTGTTCTTTACTCAATGCTTGCAGTCTTTGACTATAGCGCTATTTCATTGCAATCAAAACCTATATGGGGAATTTTGAGTTTAATGAGATAATTGGAGGCGCTTATCTAAAAAGGAGATTACCTTGGAACGTACTTTTCTCGCCATTAAACCCGACGGTGTGCAACGGGGATTCGTGGGTAACATCATCAGTCGCTTGGAAAGCAAAGGCTTTACATTAGTGGGCTTAAAGTTAATCAATGTCAGCCGAGAACTGGCAGAGCAGCATTATGCTGTGCATAAAGAACGGCCCTTTTTCAGTAGCTTAATCGAGTTTATTACCTCCGGGCCAGTCGTCGCCATGGTCTGGGAAGGAGATGGAGTCGTCGCATCAGCTCGGAAAATGATCGGTGCAACCAATCCCTTAAGTGCCGAACCTGGAACTATTCGCGGTGATTTTGGCGTTGATGTGGGCCGAAACCTAATCCATGGTTCAGATGCAATTGAAACGGCTCAAAATGAAATTAGCCTATGGTTTAAGGAAGAAGAGTTAGTGTCTTGGCAACCTACCATGATGTCCTGGATACGGGAATAGGCTTCTGTATTATCGAAAAATTGGGTCTAAAACCCCTGTTTTCTAGGACAGCTTAAGGTGGGCAGGTCTGCTTGTAGAAATTGAACGATCTCGCTTCTCCTCCTGCCCACCCTACTGGACGGTCTGAGCTGATTGGGTGCGTTAATCATGCACCCCTACCCCGAACCCTACCTGGTATGACCGTCTAACTGCGAATTTGCACCGGCATTAATAAACAGGTCATTTGTAGGCCACCCAGGGGAGACAAAATCACCGGTTTATCGGCTGTATTGAGCTGAATTTTCAACTCTTGAGACGGGATAGCCTTGAGCGCATCGACAAAATATTTCACATTAAAAGCAATCTGCAAATCGTCTCCGGAAATAGTGGCGGGAATCGATTCGGTGGCTGAACCCACATCCGTTGCTTCTACGGAGAGAATCACTTCTTGAGTTTCACCGTTGAGGCTAAACATGACCACGTTATTTTTCTGATCGGCGAGAATGGCAATCCGTTCGACTGAGCTTAACAGTTGCCGGCGATCGAGGTCAATTTGCCGTTCAAAAACCTGGGGAATGAGTTGTTCGTAGGCGGGATATTGGCCCTCTAGGGTGCGACTGGTGAGACGACAGGAGGGGAGGTGAAAGACGACTTGACCTGCATCTACGGTCAAATTGATGCTAATTTCGTCTTTGTGAGAGGTAATCATCCGTTCAATTTCTCGCAGAGCGCGACCGGGAACGGTGACTTCAAAGGGGCTATCGGACTCAATGGGGGTAACTTTTTCTTCGTCCTCTTGTTCGGTGCTGGTGGTGACGACGGCGAGACGATGGCCATCGGTGGCGGCAAATTCTACGCTATCTTCTTTAATGGTTAAATGAACTCCGGTTAGGACTTGTTTGGTTTCGTCTAAGCTGGTGGCAAATAAGCAGCCGCGCAACCCTTCGAGAATGGCTGCTGAGGGCAGGGTTAGGGTTTCGCCGGTTTCGAGGACGGGTAAGGCTGGGTAGTCTTCGGGGTCGAGTCCTCGCAGTTGATAGCGTCCGCAGGAGCAGGTGATGGTGACGTTGGGATCGGGGTTTTCTGGGTCGTCGGAGTCTGCTTCTAGGGTGAGGTCTCCTGGGGGGAGTCGGGAGATCATGTCATTGAGGAGTTTTGCGGGAATCGCCAGGTCTCCGTCTTCTTCTACGTTGGCGGGGAAACGGGTTTGAATACCGAGACTCAGGTCAAAGGCGGTGAGGCTGACTTCTTGAGTTTGGCGATCGGCAATAAACCGGACGTTACTGAGAATGGGTTGGGAGGGACGGGAGGGAATGGCGCGACTCACCAGGGAGAGGTTGGTGTTTAGGTCACTTTGGGTACAGACCAGTTTCATGGGTGCAGATCCATATTAGAGAGCGCGATCTAGTTTACAGGGACTGGGGGAAGACTGGGGAGGGTAAAGATCGCCGTTGTCCCAACTCCTTCTTCCGACGAGAGGCTAATGGTTCCCCCATGGCATTCTACGGCATATTTAACGATGGAGAGTCCTAAACCCGTACCTTTAATCGAGCCAACATTAGACGCGCGTTCAAATTGGGTAAAGAGTTTCGCCTGATAGTCGGGAGGAAAACCAATGCCTTGGTCTTTAACTGTGAATATTACTTCCTTAGCGCTTCGAGAGAGGTCTAGGGTAATGGTTCCGCCATCAGGTGAGTATTTAATGGCGTTGGAGAGCAGGTTGCCTAGGATATGGTAGAGTAGCTTAATGTCACAGTCAACCATGATTTCTGGTTCTGAAGGTTTAAAAATGATTTTATGTTCATCTGTGGCGATCGCTTCAAAATCATGGACGATGGACTCACTTAACTCTACCACATTCACGGGTTGGGGTTCAAAGGATAGTTTGCCGGCATCGGCTTGATTCAAGGTGAGAATATCTTCGAGCAACGTATTTATATTTTTGACAGAAGATCGAATCCAGTCTAAATGCTTCTGTTTCTTTTCTTCCGTTAACTTATCTCCATAGTCTTTGAGCATCTCGGCTGAGACTTGAATCGTGGTTAAGGGATTTCTCAAATCATGGGAGGTCAGGGATAAGTAGCGAGATTTTTCTTCATTTTTGGCATTGGCGATCGCTAACGATTGACGGAGAACTTGATCGTCTTCCCATTTCTTAAATGCCATTTTAATGGTGGCATACAATTCTCGCTCTTTACAGGGTTTGAGCAAATAACCATAATAATTGGTCTCCTCTGCTCTGATCAGGGTCGCATCATCGGCATAAGCGGTTAAATAGATAATTGGAATGGACTGAAACTCATTGATTTTTTCAGCCGCTTCGATTCCATCCATCTCTCCTTCTAGAACAATATCCATTAAAATCAAATCTGGTTTATGAGTTATGCTATAATGAATTGCTTCTTCTCCAGAAGCGACAATATCCATCACTTGATAACCCAGTTTTTTGAGTTTCCTCGCGAGTCCTTTAGCAATCAACAATTCATCTTCTACAATTAAAATATCAATCTCTCCCATAATCACCACCTCCGAGGATATTTAAGTTCTGAGAATTTTAATCGAATATGAGTTCCCATACCAGAAATAATTTCTGGTGTGGTTTTTAACTGCTCGGCTAAAGTACAGACCAATTCTAATCCCATTGTATCGACTTGGTAAATATCAAAATTAGGGGGCAAACCTATGCCATTATCTTTAACCTCAATTGCGATCGCGCCATCTTTATCTTTTTCTAGCCCGATCCAAATCAACCCTTTATAGTTAGGAGGTTTGTTCGGAAAGGCATGTTTCAAAGCATTAGAGACCAGTTCATTCACAATCAATCCACAAGGATTAGCCGTTTCAATATTTAAATCAATAGGATCTAAATCTAAAACCAAATCAATCTGTTGCTCGTGACCTTGATAAGAATCTAGCAGACCTTCGACCAAAGACTCTAAATATTCATTGAACTTAATGCGATCCAAGTTCGTGTTTTTGTAAAGTTTTTCATGGATCAATAACATCGAATAAATTCGATTTTGGCTGTCTGACAATATTTTTACTAGGCTAGGATCTTCTAAGTATTCAGATTGTAGTTCTAACAAATTAGACACCACCATGAGATTGTTTTTGACTCGATGATGAATTTCTTTGAGCAAGATCTCTTTTTCTTTCAGAGAAGCTTTAAGTTTTTCTTCCGCTTGCTTGCGATCGGTGATTTCCTCAAAGACCCAAATATAATAATGATTCTCCCCTGAAGTTTTGCGGACTAAGGATATAGTGACATGACCCCAGACAATTTTATTCTCGTTACAAATATACCGACTTTCTAGGGTTTCACTGGGATGATCTTGAATCCAAATATTATCAATAGTATCCCTCGATTTTGGTAAATCTTCTGGAGCTGTAATGTCTTCAAATGTTCTTGATAGCATTTCTGGGCGATTATATCCAAGAATATCACAAAATTTCTGATTCACTCGAAAAAAATGACCATTTAGGGTTACAATTGCCATGCCGACAGCGACTTGCTCAAAAATTGCTCTAAACCGCTCCTCACTTTCCCGCAATGCTTCCTCAGCTTTTTTGCGTTCGGAAATATCCCGAAAAATCCCACAATTATATTCTTTACCATTAAATTCCAAATAATTCATCCGCACTTCTACGGGAATCGGCGCACCTTTTCTTGTCCAAAGAACAGATTCAAAGGTGAGGGATTTTAACTGACGTAATTCATGCCAATGGGCGCTCCAAGTCTCAGTCGAAGAGAGGGTATCAATCTGATAAAACTTCAAGTTTAATAGCTCCGATCGCTCATATCCCAAGGTCTGACAAGCGGCTTCATTCACATAAAATAATTGGGCCTGGGCAGAAATGAGCAAAACGATATCTCCCATGCGATCGAGAGTAAACTGGGTTAACCGTAATTGCTCTTCAATTTGCTTGCGTTCGGTCACATTTTCATAGGTTCTCAAAATGCCGACGACTTGATGTTGGGCATCATGGAGGGGAATGGTATTGGTATCAATCCATAAACGGCTACCATCGGCTTGAAATTTAGTCTCGATGCGATGATATTCGGGTTGATTGCGACTCATGACCCGACGATCGCCCTGTCGATACCAATGGGCCTCGTGAGTTGTCCAAAACAAATCATAATCGGTTTTCCCGACAATTTCTTCTGGAGTCGATAACCCGGCTAACTGGGCAAAATTGCGATTACAGCCCAAATACATCGAATTTAAGTCTTTCCAGACAATAAACTGGGGAATATTATCCATCACCAATTGCAACAACTGCTTCGATCGCCTCAACTCTTCCTGAGTCTGGTGGCGATCGCCAATTTCCTGGCGCAACTGCTCATTCACTTGCTGTAACTGGGCCGTTCGCTCCTCCACTCGTTGCTCCAACTCCAGATTCAACCGTTGCAGCGCTGCCGTTCGCTGCTCGACAATTAGCTCTAACTGCTCGCGAATATTCTCAAGTCGCAGCTCTGCTTCTTTGCGATCGGTAATTTCGCGGGCCACCCAAACCACCGAAGTTTTAGAAATCGGGGAAATATGGCTGGTAAACCATAAATCTCGATTTCCTTGGCGCAAACTGTACTCAAACGTAACCGGATGTTGGAGATTGAGCGATCGCTTAATCTGAGTGCGAAACCATTCCGTCTGCTCCCCATCCCAAAACAACTCCAACGTCTGACTGACAATATCCCATTGAGGATGGGCAAAAATCATCGGATGGGTAGGAATAATCTCAATCTCCTGAAAATCAGCATCCAAAACCAACACCACATCCTGCATCGCCTGAAAAATCGAGCGCATCTGCATTTCCGCTTGGCCCAACTGCTCCTCCAACAAACGACGCTCGCGCATCTTTTTCTCTAAAACAGCCATGCGTTCCTGAACCCGATACTCGACCACCTCCTCAAACTCAGGATTCTCGGTGAGGGACTGGCTATTGATCCTTTGCCTTTTTCGTAGAGCCTCATTTTCTGCCTCTAATTCCCTAACCCGTTGCTTTAATCCCTCAAGCTGCTCAATTGCTAACTCCTTCACGGGTGACCCCTCCCGACCTTTAACGCTAACTCTTTCTATCTTGGCATTTCCAGGGGGTGATCGCGCTCACTCTCAACGTTTTAGTGAGTCACTCATCAGAGTCAGGCATTATCACTGTTAGTTCACTGTTCTATCACTGAGGAATAAGCAATTATCTCCGATAGTGGAAATATAGAGTTCAAGCTATCTTCCATGCTATTTTCCATCCATCCCCATCATTCATCTGTCATTAAATTTCCTGTTCCTGGCAACCCCTTTGAAGTCATTTCTGGGGGACGAGCAGATCCCAATATTCCCACTATTCCAAGAGTTTTGGTGATCGAAGAAGATCCCGAACTGCGCGATCGCCTCTGTGGTTTAATGAAAGATCAAGGTTACTTCGTCACTGAAGCAGATGGAATAAACGCCGGAATTCACTTAGCTCAACAAACCGATCCGAATATGATTTTATTAGATGCTTCTCTGTCCGAGGGGGATAGCCTTACCTGTTGCCAAGAGCTACAAAACTTCTGGTATACCCAAAGTGCTTCCACTACGGTAGGACTTTTTGTCATCCATTCCCTTGACGATTCCGATTGGGTGAATCAAGCGTTTGCTCTCGGCATTGTTGATATTATTCCTAAACCCATTCATGAAACCCTATTGGTACAACGGATGAAACGGTGGTGGGAACAAACCCAAAAGTTTCAACAACTGACCCAAGCCAATCAAGAATTGCAACGGTTAGCAGGTATCGATCGCCTCACCCAATTAGCCAACCGTCACTACTTTGATGAAGTCTTGGAGAGAGAAGTCCGGCAAATGAAACGGGCCCAAACTCCGTTATCCTTGATTCTGGCCGATGTGGATTATTTTAAATTCTATAACGATCGCTACGGCCATCTTCAGGGCGATCGCTGCCTACAAGACATTGCCCAAGGTATTCAGAGAGCAGTTCGCCGTCCTCAAGATTTAGTCGCTCGCTATGGGGGAGAAGAATTTGCCGTGATTCTACCGCAAACCGATGCCTCTGGAGCGATCGCCGTGGCCCGAAACATTCGTTACCAAATCCAGGAACTCAACATTCCCCATGCTCAATCCGAGGTTAGCGACCATATTACCCTCAGTTTAGGCATTGCCTGTGCCTTTCCAGAAGATAGCTGTTCGGCCACCCAACTCATTCACGCCGCCGACCGAGGACTATACCGAGCCAAAGATCAAGGTCGCGATCGCCTGGAAAAACCCAATGAACCCAACGAATACTCCTTCTAAGGCTCCGAGGTCTCTTGTGCCGACTGTGGATAGAAAATTGCAAACACAGAAGTGTATCCGTGTAAAAAGGTGTTTCCTCCCACTGGGCCAATTTCACCTTGACAGAAAAAACCGCTCAGGGGAATGGACGGGAAGTATCTCTGAAATAATCCCGAATCTACATTCGGCTCGTCATACAGTTGTTCTCCCCGTCCCAAACAGGTAAACATCAAAGCACCCGCTCTAGAAGGATGAACCGTTGCTGAGAACAACTGACTCCCCGTTTGCCTCTCCAATTGTTGCTGGTATCGCTTCAGCAGATTTTCTAACTCTTCTTCCGACGCTAAAGCATCCCGCAAATGAAATTGAATCCGTTGGCCGATCCGCACCCGTTCGGCGATCGCCAAAGCTCCTATCCTAGGATCGATGCCCAACAAATTGCGAATTAAAAAATCTTCCGGTTCCAACTCACTCTTAAAGCTATCCGTCGCTACCCCCACAAACAGCGAATCTTGAGCCAACTCTCGATCTTCTTCACTTAATCGAGCCACGGTTTCGCGTAAAATTTCCAAGGGAACCCCAGTTTTCCCCCCCTGAAATCCACTGGCCTCTTGTTCTTGCAATTCCAACACAATATTGCGTTCGGCATGGGTAATTTGATAAATCGAACCGATGGGACGGCAACCTTGGGCCACAATGGTTTCCAGGGCAATATTGCCACTTAGGGCCAACCCCACAACTCCCTCATTATACAGTTCATAATTGTAGAATAAACTACTGCCCTGATTGACTGGACTGGAACTGGCTAACCCCCCGACCTTCAGACTATGGGGATAGGCAAAATCTAAGCCCTGAAGTAAATCATTCAAACCAGGAGACATCGGATCGCCCAAGAGAATGAAATGGGGATGGGATTCTGGAGAGACTCCCACCAACTCCACCCATGGATCGGGAGGGCCATCGAGGTCGGGCAATTCTTCCATATCCATATGAAAGGCACTGACGTGAACACCCGGTAATCGGGCTAACGTTAAACTCAAAGCTGCTTGATCTTCCAATTCTTCGGGAGTCTCGCCAGAGACCATCCCAATGATGCCTCCACCTCCACACCCAATCAACACCGGTGTGTTGAGCTTTTCTTGCAGCAAGGGCATTAAGCGGGAAAATTCGCTGGTAAAGGCAGACGAGATAAAAACTAGCCCAATAGAGGCGGGTTCAGGTATTTGTCGATGGACTGTTTCGACAACTTCAGCGATCGCAGCCTCTAGAGACGGACGGGTAGATAAGGCATTTGCCCACTGCATCTGCTCCAATCTTCGACTCCCCTGTTGTGTAAACTGATTTTAATATTAAATTAATCATGTGCCCTTCGTTAAGTCAGATTTGATAAGTCAGTCCCCCCAACCTAGCCCTAGGGGGACGTATGTCGAAAGAACGTGATAGGCTTCAATACTTTGCTAGAGCTGAGTTTGAGGCTTTATTGGTCTGGCTCTCACAGAGGTCTCAAAGACGATCGATTCAGACCAATTCAAACCCGGCTTATCTTCAAGACATGGCTCAATCATCTACCCTCACGCCTGCGATCGCCCATTAGAGTCGATAATCGCTTAAGCTAAGATAATGCAGAATCGGGCAGAGTAGTTTAACGTAATCCTTGAAGAATACTTACTGAACATCCAGAATACTGTACTTATGAGCAACGACATCAAATCGAAAATCGACCAAGAGTTAACTGAAGCCCGTGCTGTTTGCGATGCACAAGGGTCTAACTCGGCTGAATGTGCTGCGGCTTGGGATGCAGTGGAAGAACTGCAAGCAGAAGCTTCTCACCAAAAGCAAGTCAAGAGCAAAACTGGGTTTGAACAATATTGTGATGATAATCCAGATGCGGCTGAATGCCGAATTTATGACGACTAAAGGCTTCGGTGTGAGTCTTGGGTAAGTAACTGTATTGGGCTGAGTGACTGGGTTCACTCAGCTTTTTGGTTGAGAGGATGAAGGATTAGTTTTTGATGGACATCACCACTCCCCTCTATAACCGGTTTCAGGGCGCATTGTGGGGCGCGGCGATCGCCGATCTTCTTCCTGATGCACCGACTCTGAAGGGTCGGTGGGGACAAGGAATCGTTCAAGGATGCCAACAGTTGATTGAAACCGGGACAATCGGCCCAGATCTCCGGGTTACCCAACCGGGGGAAGTGATGGGCCAAATTGTACCCCTATCCCTGTATTTTCATGAAGACTTAGAGTCTTTGGTGAGCCATTGGCAGACGATCGCCGACCATTACCCGTTATCTTCACAGGAGCAAACCTTGGGATTGCTGATCGGCATCAGTTTGAGTGCCCTCGTTGAAGGATCGGTTCCTCCAGACCAGATCCTCACCTATGGGCGATCGCACTGGGAACAGTTAAGTCCCCATACCTTAGCCACTCTAGATACTCTCCTTGCCCAACCCTCCCCCCTGATTCAGGGGTTATTCAGCTTCCTGAACAGCTCTCACTCCTTTCCAGGGGCGATCGCCTTAGCCCAGCAACATCACCTGGAACCCTCCTTGAGTGCCTGCATTGCCGCTACCCTGTGCGGAACCTACCAAACTCGTTTAGGGATACCCCTACCTTGGCAAATTTTTCTACAGGAGAAAATTCAACATTCATCAACCCCCTGGCCCCATGAGATTCAATCCTTAAATACCCTCACTACCCATCTGCTCGCCAGTTGGTCAGGAGCCGATTTAGTCTCAATTAAACATTAAAATCTTTTGCCTATCCTGGTTTGGAGCCTCCCCCAAAACGCCAACAGCGATCCACAAGAGATCGGGCCACGCTAAAATAGTCTAGATTAGGAGGCACTACAGATGTGCTAAATTCTCCTAATCCCTAGGAAGGAGTGAGAAAGCGACAGCTTAAACGAAACCCACTGGTCTATTGTCCAGGTCACCATGCCGTTCAATTGCCCCAGATGCAAAACCCTGTAGCCGATTTGAGTTGGGTGCCACAATGAAATCTTTGCAAGCACTAAGTAAACGGGTAGACCAATGGTGGCGCATGTACATCGCCAATGCTCCCGAACAACGTCAACCTGGATACAAAGCCTCTTCCCCTTCTGAGCCAAATTCAAGGACTGATGGTACTCATCCAACCCAGAAAATACGGGGCAAAAAAACGGCCCAAAAAATTCCACCAACGGCTTTTTTCGTGATTGCGGTGGCCTCAGTCACCAGTTCTTTCGGTTACCGGTTCTATAGCACTCCCCAATTACGACCGGGAACCCTAGCCCCAGAAACCATTAGCGCCCCTCGCACAGAAAAGGTTGTTGATGAAAAGGAGACCGAAAACCGGAGAAAACAAATCCGTACCGGTTCCTATACGGTACTGAAAATTAATTTAGAGTTAAACGAAGAACTCAAACAAACCCTGGACAGTTTATTGGCTCCAGGCACTTCTTTACGGCGGAAAACGGGCGCATTTCCTTATGTGGACGAGTCACGTTTGCCCCCGGAAACTCAGCGCTATTTGCGCCAGCTCTCCGATAGTCAATGGCAACAGATTACCGAAGTGCTGGAAACGTTTCCTTTAGACGAGACAACGGAACAAGAACCCCAAGAGGGTTCTGAATCGGATGATGATGCTGTTCCCGATCCTCAATATCCTCTAGTCCTGAATCCTCAACTTCAGGGGGCGATCGCCCAATTACAAAGCCTGAAAGAAGAAAGTTCAGCCAGTGAATGGGCAACGGTGTTGTTTACCATTTCTGAAGCTCGCAATAATTATGAATTTGCTTTACATGAGCTACAAACACAACAGCAAGGCAATAGCAACCCCTTATATACTCCAGCTCTCTTTGATTGGAGTGAGGCAACATGGGAAGAAACGACAAGGGGAATTGAGCGCTCTCTCGATCGCATATTAACCCAAGGTCTGGCCGAAGGTCTGCCAGAGCGACAACTGCGACAGGCGATCGCCCTACAAGTGCAAGATTGGGTTCCCCCAGAAACGCAAAAGTTTGCCTCAGATACATTGCATACGGTTCTGAAAGGACAACATAATCTCATTCATGATAAAGATGCCGCCAATCGCCTAGCGGAAAAAGCCGCCGAAGCGTTTCCCGATATTGAATATCAGGTGCATAAGGGCGAAATTATTGTTCATAAAGGAGAAAAAATATCAGAGAAACAATTTGTCCTCATCGACCATTTTGAATTAAGCCAGCGTCAAATTAATTGGGAAGGTCTCACGGCCTACGCTTTGCTCATTAGTGGTTCGGTAACCCTGTTTTGGTGGGTGGAAAGACGGGTTCATTCAGGAATACGCCAACGAGACCGGATTCTGATCCTCTTACTCACCTTAACGTCTCCCCTGTTGGTCAGCCTGAAGTTACCCTCGATCGCCTTATCGGGAATTGGCTTGTTATTGGGAGGCTTTTATGGCTCCACAGTGGCTACAACTGTGGTTAGCTTGATTGCTACTGTACTGCCCATTGGTATGGATGTGATTTGGAATCAGTGGTTAGCCAGTGCTGCTGGCGGGATCTTAGCTGGGATAATGGCCGGCCGGATGCGATCGCGTGAAGAAGCGGCTCTTTTGGGAATGGGAGTGGGGATGACCCAAAGCGTCACTTACTTGGCCGTGACCCTGATTCAAACGGCGATTCCTGGAATTGCTTGGCAACCTCTGTTAACTCGTGCTGCTTTTCAAGGGTTGGGAGGATTAGCTTCGAGTATCGCAGCGTTAGGGTTGAGTCCCTATCTGGAACATTTGTTTGATTTGGTGACTCCGGTACGGTTGGCCGAGATTTCTAACCCCAATCGTCCCCTGCTGCAACGGTTGGCCTCTGAAGCTCCGGGAACTTTTCAACATACCCTCTTTGTTTCTACCCTGGCAGAAGCAGCAACTCGTACCCTGGGCGGCAATTGTGAGTTAGTCCGTGCCGGAACGCTTTACCATGATATTGGTAAGATGCATGACCCCCTAGGGTTTATTGAAAATCAAATGGGTGGGCCCAATAAGCATGATGAGATTGAAGACCCCTGGAAAAGTGCCGAAATTATTAAGAAGCATGTGAGTGAAGGTTTGGTTTTGGCAAAACAGTATCGCTTACCCAAGGCCGTGCGAGCGTTTATTCCTGAACACCAAGGGTCGATGCTGATTGCCTTTTTCTATTACCAGGCTAAACAAATGGCTGAGGCTGATCCCAATGTCAGGGTGAATGAGGCGGATTTTCGCTATCCGGGGCCGATTCCCCAGTCGCGGGAGACGGGGATTGTGATGTTAGCGGACTCCTGCGAAGCGGCGCTGCGATCGCTTAAAGAAGCGACCTATGAAGAGGCGTTAGCCATGGTCAATAAAATCCTCAGAGCTAGATGGCAAGATAACCAGTTAGTCGATTCGGGTTTAAAGCGCGAGGAAATGCCTGTGATTGCAGATACTTTTGTTCGAGTTTGGCAGCAGTTTAATCATAAGCGGATTGCTTATCCTAAAGGGGCACTTCCGAAGTAGTTACAGCGCTTTGTGCTGTATTTGTTCTCCGTTGGAGGAGTCAAGGCTATGCCTGTATATGATACTCTTACTGCTACAGCGGATTGAGGAAAAAGCTGATGTTTAAACGCCTAGCGATCGCCACCCTGATCGGATTAACGTTAATGTTGACCAGTTGTGTTTCTGCTACCAGTGGATTGCAACAGTATGTCAATGCCACTAAAGGATATGAATTTTTATACCCCAATGGTTGGGTTCCGGTGAAAGTCAGTGGGGGGCCGGATGTGGTCTTTCACGATCTCGTGGAGAGAACGGAAAATTTATCGGTGATTATTAACCCGGTGGAGGGAGATCAAGGATTAAGCGATCTAGGAACGCCCACAGAAGTAGGGTATCAACTCTCAAAAACAGCGATCGCCCCCGAAAATACGGGACGCAGTGCTGAACTGGTGAATGCAGGGTCTAAAACTCTCGGCGATCAACTCTATTACTTATTAGAATACGAGGTGGATATTCCCGACCAACCCCTACGCCATAATTTGACCAGTGTGGCTGTGAGTCGAGGAAAATTGCTCACGTTTAGTTTATCGACCACTGAAAAACGTTGGCAAAAACTCCACAATCTCTTTGAAGAAGTCGTTCAGTCGTTTAACGTTTATTAGACTGTTAATGAGATGATGACCATTCCTCCCTTGGTCTTAGCTTCTGCTTCCCCAGCCCGGTTGCGCTTGCTCCAACAAGCGGGAATCTTTCCCCAGGTGCATCCGAGCCATTTTGATGAGTCCCAAGTGCAAAGCTCAGACCCGGAAACCTTGGTGAAAATGCTGGCCCAACGCAAGGCGGAAACGATCGCTCCAGAGTATGAAAAGGGCGATCGCCTTCCCCTGATTTTAGGGTGTGATTCCGTGTTAGCCATTAACCATCAAATCTATGGTAAACCGGCCAGTGCAGCCGAAGCCATGAGCCGTTGGCAAGAAATGCGCGGTCAAAAAGGGGCTTTATATACGGGTTATGCTCTGTTAGATTTAGAGCGAAAAACATCTGTGATTACCGCAGAAGTGACCTACGTCTATTTTGCCCGCGTGAGCGATCGCGCCTTAAGAGCCTATATCGCCACCCAAGAACCCCTCAATTGTGCCGGAGCCTTCGCCATTGAAGGTAAAGGGGGGGTATTTGTCGAGCGCATTGAAGGCTGTCATATGAATGTCATTGGCCTGAGCTTACCCTGTCTGCGATCGATGGTGGAGCAGTTGGGATATGATATAACTCAATGGTGGGAGCCATCAACCCATTAAACCCCCGAATCCCATAACATTGCTACACTAAAAAGAACTGGCATCAACAATACTTGGCAAACGTTAGGGATGAATATGGCTAATGAGCGAGCCTCCAATAAATTACTCCAGTTTCCCAAAAACGTAACCTGGGAAACCGATTTAGCCCGTCTATGTGGAGAAGACGAGTTATTTCGCGATCGCTATCAACTGTATAAACTGCTAGGACGAGGTGGGTTTGGAGTCACCTTTCTGGCTAAAGACTTAGCTGAAACCCAACAACCCTGGTGTGTGATTAAACAACTTTGTCCTAAAGTCAAACATGCCAAAGGACTCGAACGCGCCCGTCGCTGCTTTCGCCGAGAAGCAAAAATTCTCAGCCAGTTAGGGAACCATTCCCAAATTCCGCAAATGTTTGATTATTTTGAGGAGAATGGGGAGTTTTATCTCGTTCAAGAATATATTCAAGGGCGAACCCTCTCCCGTGAAATCCGGCATCGCGGCCAATATTCTGAAGCCTTAGTTAAATCATTTCTGCTGGAAATTTTGCCCCTATTAAAGTTCATTCATGAGCAAGGGGTCATTCATCGCGACATTAAACCCCCCAATATTATTCGCCGCCACAGTCGATCAAAATCGGCTACAGGAGAGTTGGTTTTAATTGATTTTGGGGCAGTCAAACAGTTAATTCAGGAAACTGAATCGAATCATACGATCACCGCCACGGCTTCGACTGCTTTTGTGGGAACCTTTGGCTTTTCTCCCCCCGAACAATTAGCCCTACGGCCGACCTTTGCCAGCGATCTGTATGCCCTAGGCATTACTTGTGTTTATATGTTAACCGGTCAGTTCTCCTCGGAGGACGAACTCCCCCATTTTCGTCCTAAACAATGGTGGCGCAATAATGTCGAAGTCAGCGATCGATTTGCTGATGTTCTCGATAAAATGTTGGCGGTGGATCTCAAGGAACGATATAGTTCAGCTCAAGAGGTTCTAACCGCTCTCGATCTAGGGCCCCATCTAGAAAGTTTAAATCAGTGTCTCACTCATCAACCCCAACCCAAGCCACCTGAACCGGAACCCTATCTATCTCCAGCCCAGCGACGCGCTCAAGCCATCCGAGCGCGTATGGAACGCTTAAAACGACGGCAAAAGTTGGGAACTCATCATTTCCCCCAGCATTGGTAGCGGAAACTCTTTGATTACGGCTCAGTTTGATTGTGGGAGTTTTTCTAAAACAACCAAACCATTATTTTCAAAATCTATCTCTAAATGATACAGCAGTTTTCGCTGTTATGGTGTACAGTCTTAAAGGCTCAAAGCCATGTACCACAACCCTATTCCCTATTCCCTATTCCCTATTCCCTAGCGCGAAGCGCTATATCCATCCATTAACCTCCCGTAAATCATTCAACAATCCTCTCACTTGCTCCACCAAAACTCACGGTAACATCATATCCAATTCGCATTGTAAATAATCTAGCGTTGGGGTTCTTCTGCTTCAACTTTAAGGCTGTTTCTACACCATTTTTATCAATTCCGTATTCACCAGTTTCTGCGTCGATCACAATCATCTTGCCAAGATTATCACCAGACTCAACTTGTTGGCGAATACCATTTTCGTAAAACTGTTTGGCTCTTTGTGCAACTTCTTCCACTGTCCAAAAAATTGCTTGCATGATCATTACCCCTGTTTTTTCTTGTTGAAGTTGGTTATCTAAACTATAACGCTATGGGCTAGGGTGTATTGAGATCAGTACCCTAAAACCTCAACTCCCCTGGTCGCTTGTACCAGGGGAGTGTAGGGATTAAGATAGGGGTCAGTTATTGGAACCCTAATGAGCAAAACCCACCATTGTAGATTTCCTTGCGTTCCCGTTCTAATTGAGAGATTAGGGTGCGATCGCCTTTTTCTTGCGCTACCTGCAAACGGTGTTCCAAACTTTTGAGGATATTCTGACAATGGGCCGCAGCCAACTCAACGGGTAATTCAGATTGAGTTGACTGGGGTTGACGAGTCTGGCGCTGCAAACCTGGATAGGTTGGCTCTTCGCATTGGTGAGTTTTATACTCAATTCCCCGATATCTCAAATCCATAGGCGCTTGAGGCACAGAAAGGTGTCTAGGGTAGCGATTCACCCGGTAGGTGCGACCCCGGTATTTGGCCACTATATCTTCTTCTTGTACCTCGACAGGGGGGTGTTTATGGTTGTATTCTATACCACGGTAAGAGAGTTTCATCGGTTTTTCCTTTTCTGAGTTTTAAAAGAATCAGACAGTTTTGAAATCGTTTTTTTATTTCTGTATCTATCATGACATTTCTGGATGAAGTTTGGGTGTGATTTAAATTAACATTAAGTTAAAAATTATAAAGTTAATATTAATTTCAGTCTTGATAAAGCAATTTTTATTGACAATTAAGCAAAAATGTGGTAAAAAACTTCCTCTGGGTGAGTAGGGGAAAAAGAAACCGGGTTTCTCAACCTGAACTGAATTCCCCCATCTGCGAACTCGGAAAGTGACAGAAGCGCTGTATTGCTTCAACTCTCTACAGAGAGATAGGTATAGCGATCGAGGCTTTCCTTGTAGCTATTGAGCAACCGTTGGGACTCGGAGATGGAGATGGTTCCATCTTCTAGGGCGGATTCGGTTTGCTGGCGGATGCTTTCTACTAAGTCTTCGCGATCGTATTCTACATAGCTTAAAACATCTCCCATGGTATCTCCTTTGACTACCTGTTTGATGTGATAGCCTTTAGGGGTGAGGGCAATGTGAACGGCATTGGTATCGCCAAATAAATTATGGAAATTGCCCATAATTTCTTGATAGGCTCCGCCTAAAAATAAACCTAAATAATAGGGTTCTCCGGGTTTGAGGGGATGTAACTCTAATAAAGATTTGACATCGCGCAGATCGATAAACTGGGTGATTTTGCCATCACTATCGCAGGTGAGATCGGCGAGGGTTCCTTGACGGGTGGGTTGTTCGTCTAGGCGATGCAGGGGCATGATGGGGAAGAGTTGATCGATCGCCCAACTATCGGGCGCTGATTGAAATACGGATAGATTCACATAGTAAATCGAAGCCATGTTCATCCGCAGGGCTTCGAGATCGTCGGGAACATATTCTTCGTCGCGAATAATCTCTAGAATTTTCTGGCAACAAGCCCAATAAATCTGTTCGGCTTTGGCCCGTTGGCTTAGACTCAAATAGCCAAAGTTGAATAAACTAATGGCTTCTTCTTTGAACTGAATTGCATCATGGTAGCATTCCTGATAATTGTCTCCCTGAATTAATTGGTAGGTTTCCCACAAATTGCGGATAATTAAATGATCGCTACTTTGGGCTGCGACAGCGCCTTGAGTCATGACTTGGCTGGTTCCCAAGACATCAAAAATGAGTACGGACTGATGGGAGGCGATCGCCCTTCCGCTTTCGCTCACGAGGATCGGGGCTTTGACTTTGGCTTGTTCGCAGGCTTCTTTGACCTCGGCGACAATATCGTTGGCATAATTCTGCATATTGTAGTTTTTCGAGGCATAGAAGTTGGTTTTGGAGCCATCATAATCGACTCCTAAACCGCCCCCGACATCTAAATAGCGCATGTCTGCACCACTTTTTGCCAACTGCACATAAATTTGGCTGGCTTCTCGGATGGCATCTTTAATTACACTAATGGAGGAAATTTGAGAGCCGACATGGAAGTGCAACAGTTGCAGAGAGGATAACAGGTTCACGGATTTGAGGCGTTCAATCACATGGACAATTTCTGGAATGGTTAAGCCGAATTTGGCTCCATCTCCGGTGGAGGTGGCCCAACGACCTTCTCCTTTGGCGCTCAGTTTAGCCCGCACTCCTACGACGGGAGTTATGCCTAACTCTTGGTGGGCCTCGATCGCCAGATCTACTTCTTCGAGTTGCTCTAAAACAATGATGGTTTGTTTGCCGAGTCTGCGGGCTAAGATGGCGGTTTCGATATATTCCTTGTCTTTATAGCCGTTGCAAATTAACAGGGAATTGGGGGTTTTGAGCAGGGCTAAGGCGATCAGCAGTTCGGGCTTTGATCCGGCTTCGAGACCAAATTGGAAGGGTTGGCCAAAGTGAACTAAGTCTTCTACCAGTTGCCGATGTTGGTTGCATTTGACTGGGAATACTCCTTGGTAAAGACTGGGGTAATTGTAGCGGGTGATGGCTTGGGAAAAACAGGCATTCAGCCGTTCCAGGCGATCGGCTAGGATATCGGAAAAGCGGATCGCTAAGGGTAGATGAATATTGCGCTGTTTCAGACCTTCTACCAGCTCATAGAGGTCTAGGGAACCTCCGCGATCGCCCTTTGGAGAGACGACTACATGGCCGGCTGCATTGATGGAAAAATAGGGGTCTCCCCATCCATTGATTCGATACAGGGCCTCAGAATCTTCGATCGTCCAAGGGGGAGGTTCTGGAGTCTCTACTGGGGCGATCTGTTGTGCTGTTGATGTTCCCTCAACACCCATAGTCTATTCCTCTGAAGATTTACCCAAGATAGTTCTTGCCGCATTTTAACGCTCATCCCCCTTCAATGGGGTAAACCTTGGGATGGGGGGATGAGTTGGCTGGAGAGGGAGCAGTTTTGCACGGCTTGCATGACACCGGGTTTAATGATTATGTGAGGGGGAAATTGAGTTAAAAATGAGGTCTCTAATCCTCAAGATTCTTTTTCCAGGATTGGGGGTGTTTTTGTAAATGCATGACTGAGATTACTAAGATTGTATCGTCTTCAATGGTGTAAATGATTCCATAGGGAAAACGATGCATACGGCAGCGCCGAATGTTTTCGTTTAAGGGTGTCCAGGCGCGGGGATTTTGGACGATCCGATTCAGGGTGGATTGGCTTTCGGCGAGAAAGTCTTCGCCTAATCCAAAGACTTGCTGTTGATAAAATTCGGCGGCTTGTTGTAACTCTTGACTGGCTGGTAATAAAAACTTGAGGTTCATGGTTGTAGGGTAGTTTGGATCTGGCTGAATACGGATTGCCCGTCTACAGCGTCGATGTCGCCAGCATGATAAGCGTCGAGTCGGCTTTGGGATTCGTTGAGCCAAGCGCGATCGATTTCGGTTTGCTCTGGATAATCGAGACTTGCCCAGAGTGCATCAATGAGATGAACTCGTTCTATAACTGTTAGTTTCAGGGCTTGTTCTGTTAAAACGGCGGCATCCATAACTTGAGGGTTGAGTTGGGTTAATTTCTGAGATTGGTTTGAGTTTAACATCAATCATTGGGTTGGTGGGCAGGTTCTGTTTGTGGGGATGGTAATTTGTCCTTTAGCACTGCCTCGTTACGCCTAGTATAACACAATGGATTGGTAGGGGCGGGTTTTACCTAAGTCTAGAAACCCTACAAATCAATGGTCTAAACCCGCCCTAACCCCACGAATAAATCCACCGGAAATGATGGTATTGACATCGGGTTGGGCGGGTTTACAAAGGTTGTTTGTGGGGTTTCTCAAGAGTTGAAAAACTCGCCCCTACGACTGGTGTTCCTGCCCACCCTAGGATGACTAGAAACCCGGTTTCTTGAAGAAACCGGGTTTCTGGTTCCCAGTTAATTTTTAATTTTTAATTTTTAATTTTTAATTGATTTTCCGGTGACACCAGAGGGAGGGGGCGATGAGTTCGCCGGAAAGGGAGCAGTTTTGCACCGCTTGCATGACACCGGGCCATTTTTCTTCGTAGTCGTCGAAGAGCATATAACTGCCGGGTTTCAGTTTGGGATAGTAGTGAGTGATGTCGGCTTTTACATCGTCGTATTTGTGCCCCGCATCGATGAAGATGAGGTCTAGGGACTCGTCCGCAAAGAGGGAGGCGGCGGCGGTGGTGTTCATCACATGGAGTTGGATTTTGTCGTTGACTCCGAAGGCGGTGGTGTTGTTGAGGAAGGCTTCTTTGTTGCGGCGGATAACTTCTGCCATGGGGGGGCGGGCTTCGCCGGGATCTAGGAGCGCTGCTTCAAAGTTGTCGATGCTGTGCAGGATGGAGCCGGGGGGGAGGACGGAGGCGATGGCGATGCTGCTGCGCCCTTGGAAGGCTCCGAGTTCGACGACGGTGGAGTTGGGGGGCAGTTGTTTGACGAGGTATTGGAGGGCGAAGGCTTCGGCAATGGAGAAGAAGCCGGTGACTTGTTCCCAGAAGTAGACTCCGGCGAAGTCGTAGTTGAGGGTTTTGAGATCAACTTGGGAGGGTTGCATGATCTGATAAGTGTTACTGAATAGAGAAGACCACGGTCTTAAAGAACCGTGGTCTTAGCTTAATAGGTTATAGAGACAGGAGGGTTAAATAATCTGAATTGAACTGTTAGTAGCTAATGCAGCAATGTTTGTATAGTCTACTAAAGTAGCGATCGCAATGTCTCCAGAAGTAGCAGGAGCAGTCCCACCAGCAGATGTATATCCTGCTAAACCATCCCGCTCAATGTACAAGAGGGTACTACCTGCTAATGCGGTTGTGCTTGCATAAACTTGACCAATTGAAGAAATGTCGGGAGTAGCACCAGCAGCAGCAGTAGCAATGGGAGGTGCTTCGCCTGCTGTAAACCCTTTACCAAACTTGATGGTTTGGTTAGCAAGAGGATCAGCACCACCACCAACAGTAGCAGTGATGCCGCTGACAGTCGTTCCAGTAATGACAATCTTATCTTGAGCTACATCGAACCCATAGATATAGTCTGCCTGAGTTCGGTCTAATGCGTTGGGAATACCCGTACCAGTTAAATTAGTAAGGTTGCTACCTGTCGTCGCTGCAAACGTACCAGGAGTAGTGATATCCGCAACGTTGAACAAGAACTCATCTACTCCGTCTCCCTTGGCCAAATCAGCCGTAGAACCAATCAGAGTATCACTACCTTTGCCTCCCTCAATCTTATCCTGGGCTGCACCGCCAAGGATGCTGTCATTGCCCGCACCACCTTGGATCGAATCATTTTGGTCATCGCCAAGGAGGGTATCATTACCTCCAGCACCTAGAATAGTATCTGCGCCGATCCCGCCAGATACGCTGTCATTACCATCTTGAGCATCAATGTTATCATTTCCTGCGCCGCCAGAGATGGTGTCTCCTCTTAACAAAGGACTATTAGAGGCTTCATTACCACCAAAAAGCTGATCGTCACCGTCACCTCCTACGATGGAATCCGCTCCTGAGTGGTCTGTACCACCGATAATTGTATCATTCCCATTCCCCCCGATGAGGGTATCTCCATCAAGAACAGTCCCTACTACTGTAGCAGTTCCTGGTGTCCCACCATTGTTACCGCCAACGATACTATCATTCCCTTCACCACCATCATACCAGTCAGTTCCCGTGGAGCCAACCCCGGCAGCATTAACTGTACCTAACCGGCCGATAGTATCATTTCCAAGGTCACCGAAGACTCTATCATTCCCTGAAACCACCCCAGCATCACCAGAAGGGAAACGACTAATCGGAGGAGTACCGCTAGTAACTAGAGAAGCATCTACTTCTAGGTAGTCATTACCTTGACCGCCATGGATAGAGTCATTACCCCCGCCGCCTACGATGCTATCGCTCTCAGTACCGCCAAGGATAGTGTCAGCATTACCTGCATCACCAGATAGGGATTCATCCCCCCAGATGATATCTGCACCAACGTCGCCAGAGAGGAAATCGCTTCCGCTGTAGCCTCGGATTACGTCATTATCTTGACCTCCAAAAAGGCTGTCAATGCTTGTTCCGTCTGCACCAATGAGAGTATCATTCCCTTGTCCACCACTACCAAAGGAAGCTGTTCCACCTTTCATGATGATCGTGTCATCACCTCTGTCACCAAACAAGTTGGTGATGGAAAGAAAGACAGGGCTACCAATCAGACTGTCATTTCCTTGACCGCCGTACACTTGGGAAACCGCAGAGAAACCGACATCAATGATATCATTTCCTTCATAGCCATAGGCAATGTCCTGGGTTGTCAGAAGCCCAGTTTGATTATTGGGAAGTCCGGTATCATTACCACTGGTTCCAAACCACTCACGAATTTGAGGGGTGGTTTGGGTTATTCTTGGTGTAAATCCGCTCATCGTTCACTCCACAACGTTGTTAGATGTACTTTTATAGCTTGTGCAGAGACACATTTTAACTTAACTGTCCTTGAGCATGATAACCGAAAAATTGCTAATTGAGCATTTTCTCCAGATTCATCTCAGGGATACAGGTCACAGTATAGCCCATCGGCTAAGGGTTAGAGGAATTAGGAAAATTACCCAAAGGCTCTAACGGCACGTGACAGAGACAATGATACCACCAGATTTTGAAAATGTGTCTACCTGCACGGGAATTTTTTCAAAATTTCATCGGTGGGTTGGGTTGTCATCGATTGTCTTTACCTACAAGTGGGGGGTTGGGGATTTCGGATGCCCTCTCCCTTTCATGTCCGCTTTGCGGAAAATCCCTCTCCCACGGGAGAATCGCCCTCTCCCTAAATCCCTCTCCCACGGGAGAGGGACTTTATCTTGCTCCCCTTCTCCCGTGGGAGAAGGGGCTGGGGGAAGAGGGCAGCCCAGATTTAGGACACCCA